>CAMVBD010000045.1 GCA_947165615.1 uncultured Clostridia bacterium
CGGCGAACGCCTTGAACGCTGGGGAGATTATATTCTGATCCGCCCCGATCCGCAGGTCATCTGGCAGACGCCGAAAAAAGATCCGCGCTGGTATTCGGCGCACGCAAGATATGCCCGCTCGAGCACCGGCGGCGGTCATTGGGACGTTTACAAAAAACTGCCGGACGTCTGGGACGTTCCATACAGGGATCTTGTTTTTCATGTAAAGCCCATGGGGTTCAAGCACACCGGCATTTTTCCGGAGCAGGCTGTCAACTGGGATCTGATCGCGGAGCTGATCAAAAACAGCTCCGGACAGCTTAAGATCCTGAATCTGTTCGGCTACACCGGCTGTGCGACCGTCAGCGCCATGAAGGCGGGCGCCGCCGTCACGCACGTGGACGCGTCCAAAGGGATGGTCCAATGGGCCAAGGAAAACGCCGCCGCTTCCGGCGTTGCCGACAAACCGGTCCGCTGGCTCGTCGACGACTGCATTAAATTCGTCGAGCGGGAGCTCCGGCGGGGCAATCATTACGACGTGATCATTATGGACCCGCCGTCATACGGCAGAGGCCCCGGCGGCGAGGTCTGGAAGCTGGAAGCGGAGATTTACGGTCTTTGTGAGAAATGCGTCGGCTTGTTAAACGGGGACTCCAAATTGTTTCTGATCAATTCTTACACGACCGGGCTTTCCCCGTCCGTTATGGCTTATATCCTCGGCTCTCTCCTGATCCCGCGCTTCGGAGGATCCGTTTTGGCGGATGAGATCGGCCTGCCAGCGACCGCATCCGGGCTCATTCTCCCCTGCGGCGCCTCAGCGATCTGGACAAAGTGATCCGAATGGATCAAAAAGAATTCCCACACAGAGGTTTTTATGGAACAAAAGGATCTGATTTCCTTTCAAAACGTATATTACGCCTATGAAGAGGAAGCGGAGGAGCCTGCTTATGCCCTGAAAAACGTGACGTTTTCGGTGAAGGAAGGGGAGTTTCTTTTCATCCTCGGCCATAACGGCTCCGGCAAATCGACCGTCGCAAAGCTTGCAAACGGGCTCTTGCTGCCGACGTCCGGAGTCGTGACCGTCGACGGCGCGGACACCAAGGACGAAAACGCGCAGATGGACGTCCGCAAAAAGGTCGGCGTCGTCTTTCAGAATCCCGACAATCAGATCGTTGCCTCCATCGTGGAGGAGGACGTCGCGTTCGGCCCGGAGAATCTGTGTCTGCCGAGAGAGGAGATCCGCGCCCGTGTCGATGAAGCGCTGCGCTCCGTCGATATGACGGAAAAGCGTCATGCCGAGACCTATCGGCTTTCCGGCGGACAGAAGCAGCGGGTCGCTATTGCGGGTGTAATCGCCATGCGGCCGAAATGCATTGTATTTGACGAACCGACGGCAATGCTCGACCCGAAGGGGCGAAGGGCTGTGCTGCACACGATTCGCGACCTCAACACCCGGTTCGGGATCACCGTGATCCTCATCACGCACTTTATGGAGGAGGCTGCCCAGGCGGATCGTATCCTTGTACTCAACGATGCGGAAATCGCGCTGGAGGGCCGGCCCCGCGAGGTCTTTTCGGAGTATGAACTGCTTTTGTCCTGTGGTCTTGAGCTGCCGGATACCGCAAAGCTCGGCAAGGCGCTGCAGGAATCCGGCGTTCCGTTCCCGGATGGGATTCTGAGTCCCGATGAATTTTTGGAAGCCTATATGAGATTACGGAAGGATCACTGAAACGAATGCCGCTTTTGGAAGTACAAAACATCTCGTTCGGATACGGACATCATACGCCTTTCGAGGTCCAGGCTGTCAAGGACATTTCCTTTGCGATAGAAAAAGGGGAATGTGTCGCCGTCATCGGACACACGGGCTCGGGAAAATCCACGCTGATGCAGATGCTAAACGGTCTGCTGAAGCCCGAGTCCGGGCAGGTCCTTCTGAACGGAGAAAATATCTATCAGAATAAAAAAACGGCGGCAAAGGCCCGTTTTCAGGTCGGCTTGTGTTTTCAGTACCCGGAATATCAGCTGTTTGCGGAGACGTGCGCCGAGGATATCGCGTTCGGACCGAAAAACATGGGGCTTTCGCCGGAGGAGATCCGAAAGAGGGTTTTGCTTGCCTCTGAGATCGTCGGACTTCCTGCCGACAAGTTGGACGTTTCTCCCTTTGACCTGTCCGGCGGGCAAAAACGGCGCTGCGCTATTGCAGGCGTCATCGCCATGCAGCCGGAAATTTTGATCCTTGACGAACCGACGGCAGGCTTGGATCCCGCCGGTCGGGAAGAGATCCTCTCCATGATCGGCCGCTACCGGAAGGATCGCGGCGCGACCGTTTTGATCGTTACGCACAGCATGGAGACCGCCGCGGCGATAGCCGACCGGATCCTTGTCATGAACGGAGGACGGCTTGTTCTTTCCGGCAGTCCGGAAGAGATTTTCTCAGAATCGGAAGCGCTTTTGGAAATGGGACTCGACATTCCCTCCTTTGCCCGGATCATTCTTGCACTCCGCTCCCGCGGCGTCGAGCTTCCGTCTGCCTATACGCTGAAGGACGCCGCGCGCGTCTTAAGCGACGGACTGAGAGGAGGCGGACGTTTATGATCAAGGACATTACCATCGGTCAGTTCTTCCCGGGAAATTCCTTTGTGCATAAGCTGGATCCCCGCGCCAAAATCCTGTTTTTGATCGTTTATATCGTCGCGCTGTTTTTGTGCAGAAGCTTTTTTTCACTGCTTCTCATGCTGGCGTTTTCTCTCTTCACGGTCATTCTTTCCCGGATCTCTCCGAAAATGATCTGGAAGAGCATGAAAGCCATTCTTGTGATCGTTGTGTTTACAGCCGTTTTGCAGATCGTCTACAACGATAAAGGGGACATCCTGTGGAAGCCGTTTGCGTCCGGCTCCTTTGCCGTCACGACAGGCGGGGTTTACGGCGCCGTATTCCTGATTGTCCGGATCATCGCGCTGATCCTTCTGACGTCGCTTTTGACCTATACGACCTCCGCGACCCTGCTGACGGACGCCATCGAAAAGCTGCTTTCCCCGCTGAAGCTTCTGCATGTCCCGGTCCATTCGCTTGCGATGATGATGACGATCGCTCTGCGCTTTATTCCGACGCTTCTGCGGGAGATCGATATCATCATGAGCGCGCAGAAAGCAAGGGGCGCCATGCTTGACAACGGTTCCATGGGGCAGCGGATCAAGGCGCTCGTCTCGGTTTTTGTCCCGCTTTTGGTCTCTTCCTTCCGCCGCGCCTCCGAGCTTGCGACGGCCATGGAATGCAGATGCTACACCGACGGCGCCAACCGTACGCGCTTGCGGGTCATGCGGTTTTCCTGGCGAGACGCGGCTGCGGCTGTCGTCTTGATCGCTGTATCCTTTGCCGCAGTGTTTTTGAGTTTTTGTCCGATCTCCACGATTCTGCTGTTTCAACCGGTGATCTCATGAATTATTTATTGACAATGATGTTTGACGGCTCGTATTTCCACGGCTGGCAAACGCAGAAAAATGCCGATTCCGTACAGTCCAACGTTCAGAACGCCGTAGCAAAACTGTTCGGCGAACGTGTCCACGTGCAGGGCTGCAGCCGCACGGACGCCGGCGTACACGCAAGATGTTTCAAGGCGAATTTTCACACGCAAAAGGAAATGGCGCCGGAGACGGTGATCGGCGGACTGAACTTCTATCTGCGCGAAGCGATCTCTGTTTACGACTGTCAGATCGTTCCGGAAACGTTCAACGCCAGATTCGATTGTGAACGAAAGCAGTATCATTATGAGTTTTACACAGGCAGAGAACGAAATCCTTTTTTAGCGCACCGCGCCGCACAGGTCAAGCATTCGCTTGACGTCGACCTTATGAACGAGCAGGCAAAATACTATATCGGCACACATGATTTTTCCGCGTTCTGTGCTGCGGGCTCAAGTGTTATATCAAACGTAAGAACGGTCAAGGCCGCCGACGTTTTCAGTCTGGATGATCGGATCGTGTTTTCCGTCGAAGCGGATGGATTTCTGTATAATATGGTCAGAATCATGGCGGGGACGCTTCTCTATATTTCGGAGGGAAAAATTCCGGTCGGGGAGATCCCGGCAATCCTTGCTTCAAAAGACCGTACGCTTGCGGGAAAAACCATGCCGCCGGACGGGCTGTATCTGAATCAGGTTTGGTTTAAGGAGGGGACAATGTGAAGAAAGAAAAAGATTTTAAGTATCTGGAGGATCTCCTGAAAGACCCCGAAGAAATCCTTCTTGAACAAGAATCAGAGGGCGAACAAACGGAGCCTCAGACGGACGAGATTCCGGCGATAGAAACGGAATCGGAAATATCTGACGGCGAGGAAACAGAAATTCGGAAAAAGACGAAACAAAAAACAAAGAAAAATAATGCTTTTTCTTCAAAAATCAAAACGCTTCTCATCCTCCTTGTTTTGGTTGCCGTAATCGTCGGAGCCGTTCTGTTGGTCGCAGGTCTGATCGATCGAGCGAATTCGTCTTTTATTAACGGAGCAGGCGTATATTATCCGATCACGCCGGACAGCGTTCTGGATATGAAGCCGTTTCCCGACGGTGTTACGGTCCTGACCGGAAATACGGTTGAGTATGTAGACGGAACCGGAAAACTGATTGCAAAGAATTCCCATTTGTATTCGGATCCTGTGATAAAGACTGCCGGTAAACACGTTCTTTTGTATGATAAAGGCGGAACGGATCTGCGCGTTGAAAAAAACGGACGCATCAACAATACGATAAAAACAGAGGCTGAGATCGGGAACGGGGCAGTTGCTCCAAATGGGACCTTTGCCTATGCGCTGAATGCGGATGGCTCTTATCAGACGCACGTTTTTGTGCGCAGTGCGAGTGAAAAGCTGCTTTTTGAGTGGGGCGGGGCAGACTATTTATTAGGGATCGCGCTGTCAGATAACGGAAAACGTGTCGTATTCAGCACGTTGTCCGTAAAAAACGCGTCTTATATCACACATGTTTTTGTATATGAGATATCTTCCGATAAGAAGGAACTCCTTGCAGACATCTCTTTTGAAGCGGAAGCGGCCTTTTCGGTGTGTTTTCTGAACGGTAAAGAAGTTGGCGTCCTGACGGATAACGGCGTTTATAAAATCAATTCCGATGGGGAACTGGTCTCTGTTTCTTCTTATTCCGCAAACGAATTAACACACGAAGCCGTTTACCCAGGCGGTTTATCCTGTGTTTCCCTACATTTGTTCGGTAATGAAAAAAATACCGAAGTCCGCTTTTATAATAAGCGGTTTGATCACGTATTCACCGAAAACTTTACGGAATCCGTTGTCTCTCTCAGTACTTGCGGGAACCGCGCGGCGCTTTGTTTCTCGGATCACATAATCGTTTTGGATCAATCTCAAAACCGGATCGGAGCGTTTGTCCTGCCCGAATCCGTTTACCGCTCCTTGCTAAGCGGAGACAGGGTTTATATTCTGACCGCAAACGGAATAAGATGTTATCGTGCGGATTTTTCTGACACTTTGATTTCGGAATAACGGAGGATATATAATTTGGTCATCGATATTCTTTGCTTGGTGCTGATCGTATTGATTGTTTGGGCCAGTGCAAAACGCGGCGTCTTTATTGTGATTTTGCAGGCTCTGGCTTATGTCATAGCGGGAATTGTTTCATACCTCAGCGCGCCCTATATAACGTCTTTTATCTATGACCGTTTCGCGCGGCAGCAGATCATGGACAGACTCTATACGCAACTGCCTTCCGGTTCAGTCGGCGGCGGACTCTATCAGTCGATAGAGGCGGCGGCAACCGGGCTTCCGGATAAGATACGCCAGATCGCTGAATTCTTGCATCTTTTGCCAACAGCGGAAACGAAGGAACAGTTGGCTCAGGTCCTAACTCTGGAAGAATTGGAGACACGGTACATTTCGCCAATTGTAACAAAAGTCTTAACTTTTATTACAATGCTTCTGCTCTTTATTGTGATTTCTGTTATACTCAGGCTGGCGGCAGCATGGATAAACAAAGCCCTTTTTGAAGACCGGGACGGTATCCTCGGAACAGTCAATAAAACGCTTGGGGGAATTCTCGGCGTGTTAAAAGGGGCGATTCCTGTTGTGTTTATCGGCTTGCTTCTCGTGTTGCTGGCGCCGGTTATCGAGAACGAATTCCTGATCGGGCAAGTCGAAAAATCCTATTTGTGTTCATTTCTGACACATATTTTAGTCTGAGAAAGGACATATCATCATGGAAAAGAAAAAAGTGGAAAAAGTTGAAGGTCTGTTTGACAACGTGTGGACGATCCCGAATCTGCTGTCTTTTATCCGGATTCTGCTGATCCCTGTTTTTGCATATCTGTTTTATAACCATCATCTGCTCGGTGCGGTGATCGTGCTTGCGCTCTCCGGACTCAGCGATCTGTTCGACGGCAAAATCGCCCGCCGCTTCAATCAGGTCAGCGCGCTCGGAAAGCTCCTTGATCCCATCGCCGATAAACTGACGCAGGCAACCATCGCGGTCATGATGTTCTTCTCGTTTGTCAAAGCCGAGAATGAGACGCTGCATTTGTTCGCATGGGTATTTCTGCTCTTCATCGTCAAGGAGCTCGTTATGCTGATCGGCGGTCTGTTGATGCTCCTCTACGGCATTCGTCCCGGCGCCGCGGAAATCTACGGAAAGGCCGCAACCATGGTGTTCTATCTCGTAATGGTCGCTGTCATGATGTTCGGCCCCGAGGTCGGCGCGTTCAGCAACCAGCCTTACGCAATCAAAGAGATCTGGACGATTCCGAATCCCGTTCTGATGGTCATGGTCGTGATTGCGCTGCTTATGACGTTCGTCGCGTTCTTCAGCTATATGCCCGAGACGCACCGTCAGGTCAAGGAACGCTTCTCTCCCGAAGGAAAGGCGCGCTTCAAGGCCGAAAAAGAGAAAAAGGCGGCCGAAAAGAAGGCCGCAAAATAAGGAAGGATCTTTATGAAAATGTGTTCCAGATGCAAAAAGAATCCTGCCGTGATCTTCATCTCTCGGATCGAAGGAGATAAGACCTCACAGGAAGGGCTTTGCATCAAATGTGCAATGGAATTGAATATAGGTCCCATTAAGGACATCATGTCCAAAATGGGGATCACGGAAGACGATATCGACACGCTTAACGAGCAGTTTGGTCAGGCGTTCGGCGCGGACGAAAACGGCTTTGAAAGCGGCGGCGCGCCGTCGTTCCCGTTTTTGCAGGGGCTGTTTCAGGGGAATTCGAATTCTTTGATGAAAAAGGACGATGAGGACGACGACGTCGATCTTCCCGCCGAAGTTGACGAAAAAGAAAAGAATACGAAAAAGGACCGCTCCTCCCGTAAGAAAAAAGACAAGTCCGGCAGAAAATTCCTGGATCTTTACTGCAACAATCTGACGCTTCGCGCAAAGGAAGGCAAGATCGACCGGATCGTCGGCAGGGAGGAAGAGATCTCCCGCGCTATCCAGATCCTTTGCCGCCGTACCAAAAACAATCCTTGCATGATCGGCGAGCCGGGCGTCGGCAAAACCGCCATTGCCGAGGGTTTGGCGCTCAGGATCTCCAAGGGAGAGGTCCCCGCAAAACTCCGGGATAAAGAGATCCATCTGCTGGATCTGACGGCTTTGGTCGCGGGTACACAGTTCCGCGGTCAATTTGAAAGCCGTATCAAGGGACTCATAGACGAGGTCAAGGCCGACGGCAACGTGATCCTGTTCATCGACGAGGTCCACAATCTTGTCGGCGCGGGCGACGCGGAGGGCTCCATGAACGCCGCGAACATCCTGAAGCCCGCCCTTTCCCGCGGGGAAATTCAGGTCATCGGCGCGACGACCTTTACCGAATACCGCAAGCACATCGAAAAAGACGCGGCGCTCGAACGCCGCTTCCAGCCCATCAAGGTGGAGGAGCCCTCGATCGAGGATTCCTATAAAATGCTGCTCGGCATCAAGGACTATTATGAGGATTATCATAAAGTCCGCATTTCCGACTCCTTGCTTTACAAGGTCGTCACGTTCTCCGAACGCTATATTACCGAGCGCTTTCTGCCCGACAAAGCCATCGACCTGCTGGATGAAGCCTGCACCTGCGCAAATCTGCGCAACAAGGCAATCGGAGAATATGAGGTCGCCTTAAAGGAACTGCAGGATATGCAGGACGAAGAAACGGAATTGACGACGGCGGAAAACCCGGATTACGAAGCGATCGCAAAACT
>CAMVBD010000046.1 GCA_947165615.1 uncultured Clostridia bacterium
GCGTTTCGAGGGGAAGCAGCAGCCGGATGCGCTCGGCGGGGCTTTGCAGGAACCGCCCGAGGTCGGCCTCGGCGACGGGCGCAAGCAGGTCGACGGCAGGCTTTACTTGCCGGTAAAGCGCCTCGGGATAGCCGCGGGAGAGGAAAAAGTTGTAAAACGCCGCTTCGTTCATCCTTTTGCTCCTTTCCGGATAAACTGAAAAGAAAAAAAAGCCCGAGGTCAGTCCTCCTCAGGCTCTTCCTTGATCTTTTTGACGACCTCGGTCATTTCGATGCGATGGTCCTGCACCTCCAGCACCCGGATGGTCAGGTTTTCGTCCTCGACGGTGAACGTGGAGTTATCCGCCGGGATGGCGCCGAGAATGCTCAGGACGTACCCGCCGAAGGTGTCGTAGTCCTCGTCGTCGAGGGTCAGGTCCAGCTCCTCGTTGACGTCGTCGATGGACGTGCCGCCAGACACGCGCCAGAGGTTGTCGGAGACCTTGACGATGTCGGGCTGCCCGTTGTTTTCCGCCAGAGAGTCCTCGTCGAATTCGCCGACGATGCACTCGAGAATATCGGTCAGGGTGACGACGCCCTCCATGCCGCCGTGCTCGTCAAGGACGATGGCAAACTGCTCGTGCCGCTTTTTGAGGTTGGAGAACAAAACGTCTGCTTTGACGGACTCCGGCACAAGGTAGGGCTTGCGGAGAATGGACGACAGGCGCGTCTTGTCGCCGCGCAGGGCAAAAAAGTCCTTGGCGTTGACGACGCCGATGATCTCGTCCGCCGTTTCGTGGCAGACCGGGAAAATGGTATGGCGGGAGTCGATGATGGTCTGCTCCCAGTCCTCCGGCTCCTCGATCCAAAGGATGGCGACGTCCGTGCGGTGGGTGGCGATCTCGCCGGCGGTCAGGTCGTCGAACTCAAACACGTTTTGCAGCAGTTCCTTTTCTTCCTCGTCGATGGTGCCCTTTTCGCTGCCGGCGTCGATCATCATGCGGATCTCCTCCTCCGTCACGGTCTCGCCGTTGTCGTTGGGGTCGATGCCCATAAGGCGCAATACGCCGTTTGTGGAAACAGACAGCAGCCAAACGATGGGGGCAAAAAGTTTGGAGATAAAGCCCAAAAGCCCCGAAATGCCGAGCGCCAGCGGCTCCGCCTTTTTCATGGCGACGCGTTTGGGGACCAGTTCGCCAAAGACAAGCGTCAGAAAAGACAGGATCACCGTAATAAGAATGACGCAAAGCGTCCTGAGGGCGCTGTCCGAAAGGCCGACGCCGGTCTTTTTGATGAGGTCCACCAGCCGGTCGGCGAAGTTGTCCGCCGCGAATGCCGAGCCGAGAAAGCCGGACAGAGTGATGGCGACCTGAATGGTGGCCAAAAACTTGGCGGGGGACGACGTGATTTTGGACAGACGCTTTGCCTTTTTGTTGCCGGCGGCGGTCAGCGCAGACAGGCGCACGTCGTTCATGGAAATGACCGCGATCTCCGCCGCCGCAAACACGGCGTTCAAGGCGATGAGCAGAAGCTGCACCAGGATCACGAGCCAGATTTTGTCTTTCATGGTGGGATGATAACTCCTTTTTCCGTTAATAGAACGCAAAAAAACACAGCCTGCCGCCGGGAGGCGCAAGCTATGCGGGATTTACTCGATTTGATTTTCAGGATAAAACACGGGACTGGGGTCCGGGTCTGCGTCCATATTCAAAATCCTTTCATAGATTAACTATTACTATAGCATATGCCCGCCGCTTTGTCAAGACGCAATTTTTTGCGCAGCAGGACGAGGAAGACGATCCCCTCCGCCAAAAACGTGACGATCCACGAGATGGGATAGGAGGCGTAGAGGACCTGCAGGGTGTGGTAGGGCTCCATGCCGAAGACCGTGTAGATCCACACGATCCGGAACACGCACACGCCCGCGACCGAGATGATCATGGGGACCAGCGACGCGCCCATGCCGCGAAGCGTCCCCGTCATGACGTCCATGATGCCGCAAAGGGCGTAGGGCAGGCAGATGAGGGACATGCGGATGACGCCCGTTTCGATGGCGGCGGCGGAGTCCGTGATATAAATGGACAAAAGACTGCGGGAAAAGACGTAGCCCGAGACGCCGAGGGTCACGCCCACGACCGTGACCGTGGCAAGACAGATGAGCGTGATCTTGCCGATGCGCTTATATTTTTTCGCGCCGTAATTCTGTCCGACAAAATTGACGGCGGTCTGCTGCAGGGAGTTCATGGCGGTGTAGACGAAGCCCTCGATGTTGCCGGCGGCGGCGTTGCCCGCCATGGCCACGGAGCCGAAGGAGTTGACGGAGGACTGGATGATGACGTTGGAGATGGAAAACAGCGACCCCTGCAAACCTGCCGGCAGGCCGATCTTCAGCATCCGCAAAAGGTATTTCGGATGCAGGCGCAGGTCGCGGAGATACAGACGGCAAGCGTCCTCGCGGTGCATGAGCGCCAAAACGATCAGCGCGGCGGACAGGGTCTGGGACAGGACGGTGGCGAGCGCCACGCCCGCGACGTCCATTTTGAACAGGATGACGAAGACGAGGTTCAGAATGACGTTGAGCACGCCCGCGGCGGTCAGATAGAACAGCGGGCTGCGGATGTCCCCCGCCGCGCGCAGGATGGACGCGCCGAAGTTGTAGACCATGTTGGCTGCCATGCCGGCAAAATAGATCTGCATGTAGATAACGGACTTGTCGATGACGTCGGGCTTGGTCCCCATGAGGTCCAAAAGCGTCCTTGCCAGCGAAATGCCGACGGCGGAGAGAGCGAGGCCCCCGATCGCGGCGGCGGGCACGGCGGTGTGGACCGTGCGCCGGACGCCCTCGACGTCCCCGGCCCCGATGCCCTGCGCGACCATGACGCCCGCGCCGATGGAAAGCCCGATAAAGAGATTGACGATGAGGTTGGTGACCGAGCCCGTGGCGCCGACGGCGGCGACGGAAAGGCTGCCCGAAAAACGCCCGACGATGACAAGATCGGCGGCGTTGAACAGCAATTGCAGGGTGCCCGTGAGGATCACGGGGATGCTGTACAGGATGATTTTTTTGAGCAGCGGGCCTTCGGTCATATAGGCGGCGCCTTTGTTCATGGCGGTATACTCCGTTTTCGTAAAAGTCAGAAAGCAGTATAATCCGTTCTTTCGGCTTTGTCAATGGACAAAAGGACGATTCTCTCTTGCAGAGCGGCAAGAATTATGGTAGAATTACTCTATTCCGACAAAGGAGACGATTCCATGACCGCCGAAACCTTGAAATCACTGATCCCGGCCTTTCCGGGCGGCAAGCCGACCGGCAGGATCTACCCCGCCGGCGCGGGCCTGATGGACGACCGCGAGGGGGAGACCAAGGACACCGCCTATTTGCAGATCATAAGGGACGCCGAGGAGACGGACTTTTTGCTGTTCTGCGACACGCTGGACGCCGAGGGCTTTGTTTGCCTGTTCAGCCGCGACGCTGCGGAGGGGCTTTACCGCGAATACGAAAAGGACGGCGTTCTTCTTTATACCTATTACATTTTCGCCGAGCGCACGGCGCGCGTGATTTTGGACAACGGCTCCACGCCCCTTCCGGCCTTTGAGGAGGCGCCGCACGCGGTCACGCCCTTTGGAAACACCGCGCTCATGCAGTACGCCCTGCACTATGACAAAATGATCCCGGGCTACTCCTGTGACTGCGGGATGCTCTACGCCGTACGCCTGAGGTCCGGGCATCTGATTCTGGTGGACGGCGGCGAAAAGGAGCAGGCGACCGACGCGGCGGTCGCGGACTGCGTCA
Organism: uncultured Clostridia bacterium; assembly: GCA_947165615.1. GTDB lineage: Bacteria > Bacillota > Clostridia > Oscillospirales > Acutalibacteraceae > RUG806. The sequence goes on from CAMVBD010000046.1 coordinate 3,772, forward strand.
AAAAACTGCGCCTGCTGACCGGGAGCAAAAAACTGACCGTCTCTCTTTGGTACTGCACCCATCCGCACGACGACCACATGGACTTTTTTATGAAGCTCCTGCGGGTGCTCGGAGACGACATGGAGGTCAGACGGGTCGCCTTCAACTTTCCGTCCAACCGCCTGCTGAAGCTGCCGTCCTACATTCCGAAATTAAAGGAGCGCCTGAAGACCTACGCCCCCGAAGCCCTGTTTTTGCGGCTGCACGCCGGCATGCGCTTTATGCTGGAAAACGCTGAGGTGGAGGTCCTGCACGCCCACGACGACGCGCTGAACCCCGACGGCTGGGACACGCCCTTTGATCTCTATGACGGCATCAACGAGACCTGCGCCGTGGTGCGTCTGACGTTTGAGGACAAAAGCCTGATCCTGCTCGGGGACGTCGGGCACGTCAACGCCAAAATCATGATGCGCCGCTATAAGACCCTGTCCTGCGACTATTTGCAGGCGTCGCACCACTGCATCAACCGTATTTTGCAGGTCTACCGGAACACGAAGGCCGAAACCGTGCTGATCCCGCAGGGGACGTATAACCTCGAGCGTGGGTGCAGACGGAATTTTCAGACGCTTTGCCGCATATACGGCAAAAAGAACATGTTGAACGGCGACGAGACGCGGCTGTTTTTTGACGACCCGGTGCAGAGCGTCCGTGTGTCGCTGCCGAAGGTCGGCTCCGTGTTTGACGGCAGCGAGCTGTAAGGAGGGACGCTATGTTTTTTCAGTTTAACGGCAAAAGACGCGAGATTCCGTTTTCCGACTTTGACCCCGCGCTGTTTACGGCGGGCTACGTGACCGCCGGGGAACTGGCGGACATTGCCCCGGCGCTGGGCTTTGCGCCGGGCACGGTGGAAGCCTGCGGGAAGGCCAATCACTACTTCCGCTCCGGGGTGGAGGTGTACGACGACTACACCTTTACGGAACTCAGGATCACGCAGTTTTCGGAGGAAAGCAAGCCCGCGCCCGACTGCGTCGCCCTCTATTTTAAGAAAAACTGCTTTTTGGTCGTGGACGTGGAGGACCGCGACGGGTCCACGCGGGCAAAGTTTTTGTCGGCGGTGAATCGCTACGCTCCCGCCGCCGCGACGCCCGAAAAGGTGGTGTGCGCGTTTTTGGACGCGCTGCTGTCCGGCGACGTGCAGTTTTTGGAAAAGACCGGGATGGAGATCTCGGAACTCGAGACCGACGTCGTCAATTCCGACACCGACAAGGACTTTTCCATCGACATCCTCGAGATCAAAAAGGAACTGCTGACCATCCACAATTATTACGAGCAGCTCCTCGACATCACCGAGGCGCTGGAGGAAAACGACAACGATATTTTCGTGTCCGACGACCTGAAATACGTCTCAAACGTCGCCGCCAAGATCCGGCGGCTCAGGGAGGACGCGGACGCGCTGTTCAACTCCGCCGTCCACCTGCAGGACGCGTATCAGGCGTCGCTGGACTTAAAGCTCAACAACTCCATGAAGTTTTTTACGGTCCTGTCCTCGATCTTTTTCCCGCTGACCATCATCGTCGGCTGGTACGGCATGAACTTTGTCAATATGCCGGAGCTCAAATGGAAATACGGCTACGTCTACGTCATCCTCCTGTCCCTCGCCGTCAGCGGACTGCTCACGCTCATCGCAAAAAAACGCAAGTGGTTTTAAGTTTTCGCCGGAGAACCCGGCGATTTTTTATTTTTGTGAAACTTTTTCTTTCTTTTGGGATGCTTTCAGGGTGAAAGGGGGCGAAACGATGACAAAGGAAGCGGCGTTTCAGCGCATTTACGATGAGACCGGGCAAACGGTCTACCGGTATCTGCTTATCAAATGCGCGTCGCCCGAGGACGCGTCGGATCTGATGCAGGAGACGGAGTTGGAGATCGTGCGGGTGCTGAACAAAAAGGGCGCGGCGTACATTCAGAACCCGGAGGCTTTTGTCAGGGACACGGCAAACAAAAAACTGTTTGCGTATTACCGGAAAAAGGGACGGACAAGGACGGTGCCGTACCCGGACGGGGAGGAGGATTTTTCCGGTTTTCCCGATCTTGTTTCCCTGTCGCCCGAGGACGAAACGGAAAAAGCGGCGCTGGTGGAGGAGATAAAGGCCAGGCTGTCGGAAAAGAACGAAACGGTGCGCAAGATCTTTTTGCTGTACTATTCGCTGGACATGAAACTGGAAGAGATCGCCGACGAGACGGGTCTGCCGCTGTCAACGGTCAAATCGGCCCTCTACCGCACGCTGAAGGAGCTGCGGCGCATATACGCAAAGGAAAGGAGCGAGTGACATGGAAGAGAACAAGAAACTGACCGAGACGGCGCTGCTGAAGGAAGCGGCCGACGCCTGTCTGCCGGATTTTGAGGCGATACGGGAGACCTGCAAAGCGGAACTGCAAAAAGAGAGACCCAAAACGAAAAACGCCCGCGTTTGGCACGCCCTTGCCGCAGCCGCGGCCGCGCTGCTGATGATTATTGGGGGAACGGTTTTGGCGACCAGAGAAAAAACGCCCGATTTACCTGTTTTGCCGACGGAAACGGGTGAAACGGGGACAACGACGGGGAACGCTGCGGAGCCGGGAGGCGAAAACACGACAACGCCGGCCTCTCCGGTCGAATTGCCGGAGGATACGACCATGACAGCCGAGATCGAGCGCCTGTACGCCGGGCTGTTTTCAACGACACAAGGCGCGGAATACTATGTGCAATCTTTTTACGTTCCCGATCAAACGGCAGAGGGGGTGCCGAACGTTTTTCTCGACGCGCCGGACCCCGGGGAATGCCCGGACTATCAGCCGCCTTTGTACCGTTATTCCGACGTACACCTGCTTTATCCCTCCGGCGCGCCAAAGGCGGAAGTCACAGACGCCTACCGGGAGGCGGCAAGACAAACGCTTGTCCGGTATCTCGACGCGCTCGGCAGAACCATCGACGATCTGACCGAAGTCGACGCCGAAGCACTCGGGGATCTTGACGACGTTCAAATCTCAAAATACCAGCACGGCGTCCTGAAACTGCCGAGCAATACGCTGGTTTCATTTCAGTACACCGATTCCGGGACAGAAGCGGACGGGAGGCACCCCGAAATCTACGCCCTTGTCGCAAACCTTGACGATACGCTCACGCTGTCCGTAAAGCCCGGCTATATCGCCATGTTTATGGACAACCCATTGACGAACGCAGCGACCTTTGACGAAATGGAAGCCGTATTCGGCACGGCTGCGCGGGCAAAAGAAACCGTTCTGTCGGACCCCTACGTCTCGGCGATTCTGCGCCTTGTCTGCGGCGAATCGGACGTCGGCGCCGCAGTCGTTTCAGATAGCCGGTCTGAATCCTCACATTTCCTCGATTATTATTTTTATCCGGATGCGGACGACGAGGCCGAATGCTTAAACGGATTTCTCAATCGTTATGTATGGCTGCGTACGGTCCTGTCCGAACAAGACCCTGTCAAATGGACCGTAACGGCGGAGATCCCGCTCGGGGACGGCGAGACGGACAACGCCGTCTGCACGGACTTTCCCGCCGTGCCGTATACAAAAGCGCTGGAACTTGCTTCGGCGCAGTTTGCCGCGGACTTTCACACGACCGCCACGCCTGTATCCTGCTCCGTGTTCTACGCGTCAAGCGGGGATATGACCTATAAGATCCCGGTCTGGAGTTTTTGGTTTGCCCTCAAAAATCAGGAAGGCTGGCGGCAGCGTTATCTGCAAAAAAACTGGAGCGAAGAAAAAAGACCGTGGATCGAGCAAACGATCGACGACACCTTCTTTTATTATGAAGTGCGCGTGCCCGCCTACGACCTCTCGTCCGTCTACGGAGGGAAAGAGACGCCGATTGCCGGAAACCGGTAAAAAACCGGCATGATCCACCGAACAAAACAGACCTCCGGGGGCTTTGTCAGCCGACCGGAGGTCTTTCTTTGTCAATTATCTGTATGCTGCGTTTCCATGCACGCGTGCGCGCGCCGCGAAGCGGCTTATTTATGGTACAGTTTATTGGAGAACGTGACGGGCTCCTGCGTCATATGCACGCCGAGGCGCTTGAAGGTGTCGGCGTCGGTGGAATTGAGGATGACGGAGGAATGGGCCTCGAGCCCCCGAAGCTTGGGGAGCTGTTCGAGCGCGCGCTTTGCCATGGGGTTGGTGGCGGCGCAGATGGACAGGGCGATGAGCACCTCGTCCGCGCGCAGGCGCGGGTTGCGGTTGCCGAGGGATTCGACCTTGAGTTTTTGGATGGGCTCGATGACCGCGGGGGACAGAAGCGGGATCTCGTCCGGAATGCGCGCCAGATGCTTCATGGCGTTGATGAGCAT
>CAMVBD010000047.1 GCA_947165615.1 uncultured Clostridia bacterium
CGAAAGCCGTCCGTTTATCGTGCAGAAACTGTTTGACCTGCTGGCGCTCCTGCGCAAAAACCTACTCGGCGAACTCATCTACCGCAAACTGGTGCTCGAAAGATAACGGCACAGCCAAAAAACGCCTCCCGCTCGGGAGGCGTTTTTGATAAAGATGAAAGATAAAAGATGAAAGATAAAAGAAGGAGTCTGCGGCGGCATGCAGTTGGCTGCTTTTTTCAGCCGCTTCGCGGCTTACGCCCACGGGTCCTCGGATTTCGGCACGCGGATGTCTGCTAAAAGCAGCTGTTCCCACAGCATCCACTGGTCGCCCTTTTTGCGGAGGGTCACGGGACGGGGATTGTCCGCGCCGCCGGAGGAGAGCAGCACGTGGAAGTACGTGCCGTCAAAGGGAATGCCGTCGTTTTCTTTGACCGAAATGACGTAGGGCACGTCCGGCGTGTAGTCGTTCCCGGGTATGGCGCCCGCAAAGAACGAAAAGGGCTTGTAGGTCTTGCCGCCGAGACGGTCGCGCAAAAACTGGATCTCAAAGGGCGAAAGCGGTCGCGGCCCGCGCAGGAAATTCAGCATTTCATGGCAGGCGTCTTTGTCCTCCCCCCAGCGGCACAGGGCGGCGGCGGTCAGCGCGGCGGTGGCGCAGGGATCGGAAAGGGCAGCCTCCGGCAGGGCCTTCAGGTCCTCCAGGGTCTTCGGCAGAGCGGAAAAGGTGTAGGTCTTCGTCATGGCGGTCACCGCGGCACGGGAACGTGCCGTCCTTTCTTGTTTTTACAATTTCAATATAACAGGTTTTCCGGCGCTTGTCAAAGGAAAAATGCGCTCAGCCCTTTTCTCCGCGCAGGATCATGGTCAGCGATACGGACGTATCCCATTGTTTTTCCCCGGCTTTATACAGCCGCACCCGTTCGTCGTACTTCCGGTTGACGGCGGCGACGGCGGGGACAGCCCGTATTCCCGCGTCCATGGAGGCGATCGCTTCCAGTTCCCCCTGCCGCTCGGCCTCGATCATCAAAAGCGCCGTCTCCGGCGGGAATTTCGGCGCGTCCGGCGTCAGGTCGATGACGGCGTAGTGGGTCGTCACGTTCAAAAAACCGTGGGCCTCCATCAGGGCGGGAAGCGCCGCCTCCGAAACGGAAAAGCGCCCGACCCCGTAGGTCTCGATCGCGTCCGGCGCGTCGGAAAGGCTTTCCCAAAAGGCCGTCTCCTCCGGCGTCGGGGCCAGACACGCCGCCGTCTGCCGGATGCCCTTTCTGGCGGACAGGCACAGGCATACGCCGCCCGTTTTCAGCACGCGGCGCTGCTCGCCCCAAAACGCGTCCGGCTCCACGTGCTCCTGCACGGTGTTCGAGACCGTCACGTCAAAGGTCCCGTCCCGGAAGGGCAGACGCGTGACGTCCGCCTCCAGAAACGTGACCCCCGGTATTTGTTTTTTCGCAAAGCCGATGAACGTCGAGTCCCGGTCCACGGCTGTGATCTCGGCGTTCGGGTACCGTCTTTTCAGCGCTTCGGCCAGCGCTCCCGGCCCGCAGCCGAGCTCCAGAATTTTCAGTTTGCGCGTTTTGTCCAGCCGGAACGCCTTTTCGTACTGCTCGAAAAACAGATCGTCAAAGCGCAGCTTCCGGCTGAGGTACAGCGTCATAACGCCCTGTACGTGGCGCGACCAGTCCGTGTTCATGGCGCCCTCCTTTTTGCGGGATCCCCCGCGCATATTCCGGTTTTACGATACCATTTTCCTCCGGTTTTGTCAAGGGACGGTCGCATGGCCGAAAAAGAGCCCCGTCCGCTGACAGAGCCCTTTTTATGTCGGTATGCAAAGAGAGCCGGACCCGTCTTCCGCCGGTCGTTTTTCGGGCTCCGGGGCAAAGGGTATGGCGTGGATGCGGCAGGATAAACACGGGCCGAACGGCGGAGCAGAGGGGTATGCCCGTGTTTTTTATAGAGTATAACAGCCGCAGCCGACCGTCTTTTCGGTGCCGTCCGGCAGTTGGATCCTCGCCGTGCAGTTCGGCGGGATCTCGATTGTATACGTCCAGCCGGCGGCCGCTTTTCTCCAGCCGGACCGGACCGTGCCGAAAACGCTTTTGTACGCCGCTTCGGCAAACGTGAAATGCCCGCCGGGCTTCGGCGCGATCAGAAAACGGTTTTCGCCGTTCACCCGAATGCCGCACATCTCGGCAAAAAGCCATTCCACGACCGCGCCTTTGGAGTAGTGGTCCAGGCTTCCGATGCCGCCGGAAACGGCGTTCGGCCCTTCCCACGCTTCCCATACGGTGTTTGCTCCCGCCTTCGGCATGGAGAGCCAGCCGGGGATCTCCTCGTTTTCGAGAAGCTTATAGGCGAATTCGATATCGAGCTCCTGCAGCACGTAGAGGATGAGCGGTGTGGACAGAAACCCCGTTCCGAGCCGCCAGCCGTAGTTTTCGAGCGCCTTTATCAGTCTTTGCCCGGCAAAGCGCGTCTGCGCGTCGCTCAGCAAGCGGAAATACAGCGGGCGAACAAGCTTTGCCTGCCGGTCGGTGTCAAGGGAAAACCGTTTGGCTTCCACCAGCTTCTGATACCCCTTGCGCGCTTTTTCGGCAATCGTCCGGTACCGTTTTTCGTCGTCCTCTTTTTCGAGGATGCGGGCGATCTCCGCCATGCACTCCATCAGATAGACAATGTAGGCCGTGGTCTCCTCCGGATGCGGGGAAACGAAATCGGAGACCGCAAAGGCTTTTACGTCCGCGGGCTCCGCCCACTCGCCGTAGGACTGGCCGTAGTTGGAAATGGATCGCGCGTATCGGGGGCTTATCCCGGTGTGCCTGGCGGACGGGTACCATTTTCCGAGCGTGCCGATCTTGTAGTCGGCAAACCGTTTCATCTGCTCGTAGTGCTCCTGAAGGATCGCCCTGTCGCCGTATTGCAGATACAGCCGATACGGGATCAGAACGCCGGCGTCCGACCACCCGGCGGAGCCGTCCATGGGGCGCATATAGAAATCGACGCCGCCGGTGGGCGCGATCTGCGGGAAGCAGCCGTTTTTATGCTGCGCGTCGCAGATATCGTTCACGAATTTTCGCGCGAAGGGCAGATATTGGAACAGATAACTCGCAGTCTTTACAAAGATCTGCGCGTCGCCGAGCCAGCCGTGCCGCTCCCGGGTGGGACAGTCGGTCAGCAGGTCGGCGCTGTTGTTTTCGGCAGACCGGCGCGTCGCCTCCACAAAGCGGTCCAGCAGTTCGTTGGAGGAACAAAACGCCCCGGTCTCTTCCAAATCGGAACGGACCGCGATCGCCGTGACGTCGTCGGCCGTGATCGCAAGGTCCGTGTCGATCTCCGCGTACTGAAAACCGAAAATGGCGAAGGTCGTTTTGTAAACGTTTTCGCCCTCTTTGCAGACGTAATCGATCCTCTGCAGCGGCGTTGTCTTTTTCTTGTTGACGCATTGGATGTTCTTCAGCGTCAGTTCGCCGTTTTCCAGCAGCTCGCCGCAGCGGATCGTAAGCTTTTGCCCCGCTTTGGCGTTCACCTTAAACGAGAGATAGCCGGCGATGTTCTGCCCGAAATCGAACAGCTTTTTCCCGCCCCGCGTTACGGTCATCGTACTTTTCAGAGTCTCTTTTTCTGCGATCGGTACGTTATTGGAGGCCGTGGGCGTTACGCCGTGCGACGTGACCTTCGCAAAGCCGGAATAAGACGGCGAGGTGCGGGCGTCGACGATCTCGCCGTCCTTATTGTCCGCAAAGCGGATGGGGCCGTCGTTCGACCACCGCCAAGTTTCATCGGAAACGACCGTTTCCGTTTGCCCGTTTTCATAGGTGACTGCAACCTGCGCCAGCGGCTTCGTTTCGGTTCCCTACTGGTTCGTCAGCCCCCACGCGCCGCAGGACCCCCGGTACCATCCGTCGGCAAGGGCGACGGTCAGCGCGTTGTGCTCCTTCAGAAGCGCGGTAACGTCATAGGTCTGGTACTGCACTCTTTTTCTGTAATCGGTGATCCCCGGCGCCAGCGGCATCGAAACGCGTACGCCGTTGATCGACGCGCTGTAGAGTCCGCAGGCGGTGATATAAAGCCGCGCGGAGGTTATTTTTTTCTGCAGAGAGAACGTCTTTTTAAAACAGTCCACGGGATACCGACGCTTTTTGTCGACGGCGTAAGCGCCCGTGATCCACTTTGCCCGCCAATGCGACGCCCGCAGCAGTCCCATTTCAAAAAACGCCGGCTCGCTCCATTCACCCTCGCTCCCGGTTTCATCCCAAAGCCGGATCTTAAAGCTGACCCGCTCGCCGGAAACAAGCGTCAGCGGATACATGGCGTGCATGGAATCCGTTTCCACCTTGCCGGAATCCCACTTTTCGCTCACGATCCGGTAAGCCGTCTGCCTGACGCCGCCCTCGCAGGTCCAGAAGATACGGGGATTGGGCGTGTCGAGCCCCATCGGATCTCTCAGGTATTCCGTTCTTATGCCGACCGCCTTCATGCTTTACTCTCCCCGGCGTCTTTTTCACGCCGCGCGCGGATCTCCGCCTGCGCCTCGGGCAGCTTCTTTTCCACGTTCAGGAAAAAGAGGATGACGACGAGCGCCAGCCCTGTAAAAACCTCAAGCCCCAGGAAGGCGAAGGTGATCACACTCGAAACGGCGGACGGCTGCCGAATGGCGACGGTCAGAAACCCATCCGCGGCGGGTTTCAGGTTCTCGAGCGCCACCTGCGACGCCCAGCCGTTTTCGGCGAGCTTTGCGGCGGCGTCCGCCGCGCTCCCGGCTGTGATGGGCGCAATGTAGCCCGCCTTTGCCAGCATCCAGTTGAATACGCCCGTCATGATCCCCACCATCGCGACCGCAATGATATTGTAAATGGACATGGCGGCGCCGTCCATGCGCAGGTTCTTTTTCCATTCCAGATGATCGAGACAGTCGGCAAACAGCGCCATAAACACATAGGCGCTCGGCAGACCGCCGATATTCTTGATGAACTGTCCGATCAGTACGATCACAAGGCTATTCGGAAAGATCCAGCAGATCAGCGACCCCACTGCGTACAGAATAAAGCCGACCAGGGTCACGTTGCGCTTGCCGAATTTCTTTGCCAGCGGCCACACGGCGAAAATGCCGATGCCCATGGGGATCCCGCCGATGACGGAGACCAGCATCTGCGTGACGCCGTCGTTATACGTTCCCAGTACGTAGTTGCAGTAGTAAACAAGGCCGAGATTCTTAAGGGTCGCCCCCACGGTGTAAATGAGGAAGTAGGCGTAGATCAGCACCATGTATTTATCTGTAAAAAGGATTTTCAGCTGCGCCGCAAAGGAGAGCTTCTTTTCCGCCGACGCGTCTTCCTCCGTTACGCGTTCTTTGGTAAAGTAGTATTCAAGCAGTGTCAGCGGCAGGGCGAGGATGGAAAGCACGGTCATCAGCGTGATCCATTTCGATTTGTCCACGCCGATCATCGGCATAATGACCATCGGGAACACCAGCGCCACAAGAATGCCGCTCATCATGATGGTGGTGATCTGGTTGAAGACCGAAAGCCCGCCGCGCGCGACGCCGTCGCGGGTGGAAAGCGGCACCATCAGGTTGTGGCTCATGTTGAAGATCGTATAAGCGAAGGAATAGAACAGGTTGTACGAGAGCATGACCCAGACAGCCTTCACCGTATCGCTGCTTTCGGGTACGGTAAACAGCAAAATGCCCGTCACCGGCACAAGAAAAGCCGAAAGCAGCAGCCACGGCCGCGCCTTGCCCTCCTTGGTTTTCGTCCGGTCGATGATCTGCCCCATAATGACGTTCGTGACGGCGTCGATGATCTTGGACACGATGGGAAAGACCGTCAAAAACGCGCCGCCCCACAAGGGCGTCAGATTCAGCACGTCGGTGTAATAGACGTTAAGGTAGGTCGCCAGCACGGCGTTTAAGAGCAGCGCGCCGGCAGGGCCCAGCAGATACCCGAGCCACTTTTCGCTTTTTGTCACACGTTCGCTTTTAATGCGGCTGGCAAGCAGCGGACTGTCCATCATTTTCACAGCGGATCCCTCTTTCTCTTGACAAAACACTTTTATTGCGGTACACTTTTATTATACAGACAAAGTGTCGGTTCTGCAATCATCAGTTCATGTTTATTTGGCGGCGAACCCGACAATACCGACGGAAAGTGACGGGATAATGAGATGAACGTAAAAGAAAATCAGCGCGCGCGGCTGTCCAAAAAGATGTTTCAGACGGCGCTGCTGGATCTGCTGGAGGAAAGGGGAGGGATCGAAAAGATCTCTGTGCGGGAATTGTGCGGGCGGGCGGAGCTGAACCGCTCCACCTTTTACGCGCATTACGCCGAGCCGAGGGAGGTGCTGGCCGAAGCGGAGGAGGAGATCCTGACAAAAACGGAGGACTATATCCGAAAGGTTGGGGCGCAGGCGCAGGGCGGCGGCAAGGAGTTTATCGCTTCTTTTCTGCGGTATATCCGCGAAAACGACCATACCTTCCGCGTGCTGCTTGTCACCGCGGCGGATCCGGCCTTCAAGAACCGGTTCGTACAGCTCTCTTTTTTGCAGCTCTTTCAATACCTGCAAATCGAAACCGCGGCAGAACAGCAGCAATATATCTATTCGTATCTGCTGAACGGCAGTCTCGGCGTGATCACCCAGTGGATCCGCTCCGATTACGCGATCCCCGTTTCCGGGATCGTGGACCTTCTCTTTACGCTGAACGCCTCCGCGATCGCGTCCCTTGTAAAATGAACCGGCCCATCAGACGGCGGAAGACAAAAAGAAGAAATTTTGGACGCCGTCCCGCAGCTTTTCTTCAAAATCTGCCTCTTTTTCAACAAAACGGGCGCGAACCTCAGTTCTGTGCTCTGCAAGTGATAAAAGAATGCTCCCCGCCGCGAAGGAGAGCATTCTTTTTGACAAACCGCTTATTCGTGCAGTTCCGCGATGGCAATATAGCCGAGCAGTCCGCCCCAGTGATAAAAGCAGTTGCTGCTCTCGTGACAGCCGGAGAAAAACGCTTTCTCCTGATCGGACCGGGAAAGCGTGAAAGTATTTATTATTTTCCCGACGAGGAGCGTCGACCCGGCAAGCCCGAGCCATTTGGCTTCTTTTTTGCCCATAAACGCGCCGTCCGCCGTGTCGATCAGCCGGACGTCTTCGTATCCCTGCGCTTTCAGCGCTTTCACAAAGGCGTTCATATCGCCGTAGCGGGCTGCGCTCATCAGGTCGTGGATCGCAAAGGAGCCGCCTTTTTTCAGCACGCGCAGGGTCTCCAGCAGGAGCTGCTGCTTGTCGTGCCCGGCGATGTTGTGATAGACGTAGTTGCTCGTTACCGCGTCGAAGCTTTCATCCGGGAACGGCAAACGGATCGCGTTGCCCTCCGTAAAACGGACGTTCGGTACGCCCTCCGCTTTCGCGTTTTCCTCGCAGCGCTTCTTCGAAAAGACCGCCCTGTACGCGCCGGACCAGATATCACAGCCGACCATCTCCGCTTTCGGGTTCCGCTTCGCGGCGGCGATCGTCAGCGCGCCGCTGCCGCAGCCCACGTCCAGCCCCGTGCCGCCCTCCGGCAGTTTGACGTATTTGGCGGTGCCGTCGATGATCGTCTTCGCCAGCTTGCGCTTCCCGTTATAGTCAAACGTGCGGTGCAGGGCGGCCATCCAGCACGTATAAAACAGTAAAACGAGCGTGCCGGCGCCGAACAGAATGGCGCAGATCAGCCGCGGCGTTCCCTGTAAAATCATTCCCGTCGCGCCGAAAAGCAAAAACAGGACGAACGCGGCGAGCGTTCCGCCGGACAGCCCTATGACCATACTTTTCGGCACCCAGTTCTTATAGTCGCTTCGCTCCTGAATGACGTCGCTGTCGCTCCTTATTGAGTCGCTTCGCTCCTGAATGACGTCGCTGTCGCTCCTTATTGAGTCGCTTCGCTCCTGAATGACGTCGCTGTCGCTCCTTATTGAGTCGCTTCGCTC
>CAMVBD010000048.1 GCA_947165615.1 uncultured Clostridia bacterium
TCCTCGTCCGTCCAGGGAAACAGACGGTAGGTACGGTCGGACAGATCCACAAACAAAACCTTGCCCATGTACCCTTTCAGGGGCTTTGCCATCGTCATTCAACTCCTTTTTTTGATGGGAAGGGGCTTTATTTCGCCCCGGTCATAGACGTACAGCGTGCCGGAAAGTCCGGCGTCGCGGGTTTCGAGATACAGGCTCCCGATCTCGGCGGCAAGCGCGCCGACAACGCCGACGGCGGAACTGACCGAGACGATTTTTTCGGTCTCGGCGTCAAGCAGGCCGGTCTCCGTCAGAGAAGGGCTTTTGCCCGGAAGGTACAGGTATACGACGCCGTAATGCCCGCTCACCCCGCCGGACAGCAGGGGGATGGAATGCTTTTCGCAAAAGACCTCGGCGGTTTTACGCACGGCGTTGTTGTCCGCGCACAAAAACAGGAGGTCCGCGTCTTCGGCAAAGGCGAGGTCCAGAGGGACTTCGATTTTTTTGTCGGCTCGGACGCTTTTGACGTCCGGCGCGTAGGACCTCAGAAATGCGGCGATGAGGTCGGTCTTTTTTTTGCCGACGTCGCTTTGACGGTACAAAAACTGCCGGTCGAGGTTTGATTGCGTTACCGTGTCAAAGTCGCAGAACTTAAGCGTCCCGACGCCCTCTCCCGCCAAATGGGCAATGACGTTTGTCCCGAGTCCGCCGCAGCCGACGACGGCGACGGTTTTATTTCGCAGCGCCGGGAGCTTCACGGCGTTTCCTTTCCGCAGTTTAAGGTGACGCCGCTCAGGGTCTCCTTTGCGTGGTCGAGAATCGGAAAAACGACGGCCAGAGACTCCCGGACGGCCTTGGGGGAGCCGGGAAGGTTGACGATCAGCGTTTTGCCGCGGATGCCGGACGCGGCGCGGGACAGACACGCCAGCGGCGTGATCTTCAGGCTTTCATAGCGGATCGCTTCGCTCACGCCCGGCGTCTCGCGTTCGACGACGGCCTTGGTCGCCTCCGGCGTTACGTCGCGCGGGGCAAAGCCCGTGCCGCCGGTGGTAAAGACAAAGTCGGCCTTCAGTTCGTCCGCAAAGCGGACAAGGGCGTTTTGGATGTCCTCGACCTCGTCCGGCACGATCTCATAGGCGACGGTCTCGGCCCTGTTTCCGAACAGGTCGGAGATGAGCGGGCCGCTTTTGTCCTCGGCTTCCCCGCGGGAACAGCGGTCGCTGACAGTCAGAACGGCAATGCGGTACATAGGGGGCTCCTTTCAGATAAGGCCGCCTGCGGCGGCGGGCGTACGGGAGTACGGTCGCCTGCGGCGACGGGTGCACGGGAGTACGGTCGCCTGCGGCGACGGGCGCACGGTCCACGGGCGCACGGGCGCACGGGAAAAATGCAGAATGCAAAATGCAAAATACAAAATATCGGTGGCGGCTTCGCCGCATTATATAAATGGGGCATGGGGCGTATGTCTCCGTTGCCACGTCGGTCGGTGCTTCTCAGCCTGCGGCTGAGAGGTCGCCACCGGCGACCCGCACCCCCATCCGCAATTCTGTATTCTGTATTCTGCATTTTGCATTGATACACAGTTATTCTATCACGTATAAAAATGAATTGCAATACTTTACAAAAAAAGACGGATATGGTATAATCAAAAAGCAGACCTTTCATTTGCCGAGCCGGTTTTCCTAAACGTGACGCACGGAATGCCGGCCGTGACCGAAATACCAACGGCTGAGCCGGTCGGTCAAAGGGGAAAGCGGGAAACGGCTTTGCCTTCCGTGTTTGAAAAGGAGAATGAAAGATGAAGAAATTCATTTCGCTGCTGCTTGTATTCGCACTGGTCTTTGCGTTTGCCGCCTGTGCCGGCAAAACCGAGGATCCCTCCACCGAACCCGCCGCTTCGGACGGCACGTCCGAGCCCGTGAGCGAAGCGGAGCCCTCCGCTTCCGAGGTTCCTTCGCCCGAAAACCCCGTGATCCGCCTTGCGACCACGACCTCCGTCAACGACTCGGGGCTCCTGCCGTACCTGCTGCCCGCGTTTGAGGCAAAGACCGGCTACAAGGTCGAAGTCGCCTCCGCCGGCACCGGCATCGCCATCGGCTACGCAAAATCCGGCGACGCGGATCTGCTGCTGGTCCACTCCAAAAAGCAGGAGGAGGCCTTTATCGAGGAGGGCTACGCCTCCACCGAGCGGTTGTCCTTTATGTACAACTACTTTGTCATCGTCGGGCCCGAAGCCGACCCCGCCGGCATCAAGGACCTCGCCTCCGCCGCCGACTGCTTCACGGCCATTTCCAAGGTCGACACGGGCTTTGTCTCCCGCGGCGACAACTCCGGCACGCACAACAAGGAGACCGGCATCTGGGAGACCGCCGGTATTGATCCTACAGCGGAGTCCTGGTACCAGTCCGTCGGCTCCGGCATGGGCGATACGCTCATCAAGACCAATGAAATGAGCGCCTACACCCTGACCGACAAGGCGACCTTCCTGTCCATGAAGGATAAGCTGCCGAACCTCGTCATCCTCAAGGAAGAGGCCGACGATATGAAGAACACCTATTCGCTGCTCGGCGTCGACCCCAAGGGCGCGGGCTTCAAGGGCGCCGAGATCACGGTCAATACCGAGGGCGCGAACGCGCTCATCGAGTGGATGCTTTCCGACGAAGCCGCCGATCTCATCGCGAAATACGGCGTTGAACAATACGGCGAGCCGCTGTTCTTCCTGCTCGAAAAATAAGTCTGCTTTAGCGCCGCCACGGAAAACAAACGCGGCGGCGCGCTTTTTTATAAAACGATGAATGAAACGATCCGTGAGGCCGCGGGGCTTTTGTTCGGCGGCGACAACGAACTCTGGCAGATCATCTTTACGACGCTCCGGATGTCCCTTATGAGCACGGCTGTGTCCTCGATCCTCGGCATCCCGCTGGGCATTCTGATCGGGCGGCGGCAGTTTCCGGGCAGGGGACTGCTTTTGCGCGTCTTTCATACGCTCATGGGCCTGCCGCCGGTTTTGGCGGGCCTGATCGTCTTTATCCTGTTCCGCTCCATCGGCCCGTTCGGACGGCTGAAACTCATGTTCTCCGTCGCCGTCATGGTCATTGCGCAAGTGCTGCTCATCACCCCGGTCACGGTGTCCCTGTCGGCCTCCGCCGCCGAGGCCAAAAGCCCGCTTCTGCATGAAACGGCAAGGGGACTGGGGCTATCCCGCGCAAAGGAAGTGCGCCTTCTCCTTCGCGAATGCGCGGGGCAGCTTGTCAGCGTGGTGCTCATGGCCTTCGGGCGCTCCATTGCGGAGGTCGGCGCCGTGTCGCTGGTCGGCGGCAACATCCAGTATAAGACCCGCGTCATGACCACGGCCATTCTGCTGGAGGCGAACAGGGGCGACTTTACGCGGGCGCTCGCCGTCGGCGTGGTCCTCATGCTGCTGGCGCTTCTCGTCAACGTCCCGGCCTATACCTTACAGGAGAAACTCAGATGATCGTCATCCGAAACCTTGTCAAACGACTGTCTCCCGATTTTTCCCTCGTCGTCGACGACCTGACGATAAAGGACGGCGAAAAGGTCGCGCTTGTCGGCGTCAACGGCTCCGGCAAATCCACGCTCCTGCGCCTTGTCGCGGGCGTTTTGAAACCGGACGAAGGGGAGATCGCCGTCACCGGCAAAATCGGCTACTCCCCGCAAAGCCCCTACGCCTTTCGCGGTACGGCGCTTTTTAACGTCACGGTCGTGGACAAAACAAAAAAAGATCCCGGCGCCATACTGGAGGCCTGCGAACTGACGGCTTTACGGGACAAAAAAATGACCGCCCTGTCCGGCGGCGAGCGCCAGCGCGTCTTTTTGGCAAGGCTGCTTTTAGGGGACTATTCCGTTTTGCTCCTTGACGAGCCCTTAAGCGCCGCGGACATCGAAACGGGCAGTCGTCTGTCCGCCGTCATAAAAGAATACGCCGAACAAAAAAACGCAACGCTTCTGTTTTCGACCCACCTGCCCCGGCAGGCCTTCGACATTGCCGACAAGGTCCTGCTGCTGGACGCCGGGCGCGTCGCGGAATACGGGGACGTAAAGCGCTTGTCCGCCCCCGAAAGCGCGTTCGGCAAGCTCTTTTTATCCCAGTTTACTTCGTGAGGTGCCTATGCTCCACGTCATTTCCGTCGGGGAGGCCGTCGCGCTCGCCAAAAGCGTTTCGTCCCCCGTTACCGAGACCGAAATCCTGCAGCTGAGCCTGCTTGCCGGCAGGGTCACGGCAAAGCCTCTTTTTTCGCCGGACGCCGTGCCGGCCTTTTCCCGTTCCACCATGGACGGGTACGCCGTCAAAGCCGAAACCACTTACGGCGCGTCGGACGCGTCCCCGATCCCCCTGACCCTTGTCGGGGAGGTCGCTATGGGGCAGGGGACAAGTCTGTCCCTTTCCGACGGCGACTGCGCCAAAATTCCCACGGGCGGCATGCTCCCCGCAAACGCCGACGCCGTGGTCCCCGTCGAGTATACGGACCTTTTTTCCGCCGACGAGGTCCTTGTCTGTAAATCCGTCAGCCCCCTCGAAAACGTGACGCGAAAGGGCGACGACGTCCAAAAGAACGGGCTGCTGTTTTCCTCCTTTACGCGTCTGACGCCCGCAAAAATCGGCGTCCTTGCCGCCGCCGGGATCGACAAAGTCGAGGTCCTTCGCCGCCCGAAGGTCGGCGTCCTGTCCACCGGAAACGAGGTCGTGCCGGTGGAGTCCCCCCTGCTGCCCGGACAGGTGCGCGACGTCAACGCCCACCTTGTCTCGGCGCTGTTAGCCTCTTACGGCTGCGAGAGCGTCCCTTACGGCATTCTGCCCGACGACCCGGACGTCCTTTTGTCCGTCCTCCGGACTGCCGCCGCCGAAACCGACATGGTGCTCCTCTCGGGCGGCTCGTCCGCGGGAGAAAAGGATCTTTCGGCCTTCGCCATCGGTACGCTCGGCGAGGTCCTTGCCCACGGCATTGCCATGAAGCCCGGAAAGCCGACCCTGATCGGAAAAATCGGCAGTACCCCCGTCTTCGGCCTGCCGGGCCACCCGGCAGCGTGCTGCTTTGTGACCGAAACCGTCGTAAAGCCCGCCGTCGAGGTCCTGCTCCATACAAGCCTTCCCGCAAGGACCCGCGCGGCAAAAATCGCCGACAATATTTCCTCCAACCACGGGCGCGAGGAATTCGTTTGCGTAAGGCTCGAGGGGGACAAAGCCGTGCCGGTCTACGGCAAATCCGGCGTCGTCTCGACCCTTGCCGCCGCCGACGGCTATATCGTCGTCGGGCGCGACACGGAAGGGCTTCTCTCCGGCGCCGAGGTCACGGTCCGTCTTTTCTGAGGTACGCTATGAGACACGATTACTTAAACAACACGCCGCTTTCAGAAGCGCTTTCGACCTATCTTGCCGCCGTCGGCCCCGTTTTCGGGGACGGCGAGGGCGAAGCCGTGCCGGTCCCGGCGGCGTCCGGCCGGTATACTGCAAAACCCGTTTACGCCGAAATGAGTTCCCCGCACTATAACGCCTCGGCCATGGACGGCATCGCCGTCAAAGCCGCCGTCACCTACGGCGCCGCCGAGCGCAGCCCCGTGGCCCTGTCCCCCGAACGGTACGTCGTGGTGGACACTGGCGACCCGCTGCCGGACGGGACCGACGCCGTCGTCATGATCGAGGACGTCCATGAGGAGCCGGACGGCTTTGTCCGTCTGTTTTCCGCCGTCTCGCCGTGGCAGAACGTGCGGCAGGTCGGGGAGGACCTTTGCATGGGCGACATGATCGCCCCGTCCGGGACGCTGATCACGCCCGCGCACCTCGGCGCGTTTTTAGCCGGGGGCGTCCATACCGTGACTGTCAAAAAGCGTCCGGTCTTCGGGATCATCCCGACCGGGGACGAGATCGTCCCTGCCGTCGGCACGCCCAAAAAGGGCGAGATCCCGGAGTTCAACTCCGTCATTTTTACCGCCGAACTGAGAGATTGGGGGGCAGAGGCGAAAACCTACCCCATCGTCCCGGACAAAAAGGATCGCATCAAAGACGCGATCCAAAACGCAGCAAAAGAATGCGACGCGGTGCTGGTGCTGGCGGGCTCCTCCGCCGGGCGCGACGATTATACCGCCGACGTCTGCCGGGAGCTGGGCACGCTTGTCCTGCACGGCCTTGCCGCAAAACCCGGCAAGCCCGCCGTCCTCGGCATTGTACAGGGCAAGCCCCTCGTGGGGCTGCCCGGCTACCCTGTGTCCGCCATGGTCGTCATGGAGCAGATCGTAAAGCCCCTGATCGACTTTTATTATAAACGTTCCCCTGAACAGCAGCCGACCGTAAAGGCGACGCTGACCAAAAAGGTCGTCTCCTCCTTAAAATATCAGGAGTTCGTGCGCGTCACCCTCGGCAAGGTCGGGGACACGCTTTTTGCCGTGCCGCTGCCGCGCGGGGCAGGGATCATCACCAGCGTCACAAAGGCCGCGGGCATTTTAGACGTCCCGCAGAACAGCGAGGGGTATGAGGCGGGAGAATCGGTAGACGTGCGCCTGCTCGTGCCGGAGGCCTCCCTCGAAAACACGCTGGTCGTCACCGGCAGCCACGACCCGCTTCTCGACGAACTCGCGGACGAGGTCAACCGCCGCGGTCTCGGGTTTACGGTGGTCTCGTCGCACGTCGGCAGCACCGGCGCGTTCAAGGCCGTTTCCAACAATCAGGCGCACCTCGGCGCCACGCATTTACTCGATGAAGAGACGGGCGTCTACAACGACGCGACCGTCAAAAAGTATTTCCCGGACGGTGGCGCCGCGCTTATCAAGGGCGTCGGGCGCACGCAGGGGCTGATGGTCGCGCCCGGAAACCCCCTCGGCGTCAGGGACGTAACGGATCTGACCCGCTGCCGGTTTGTAAACCGCCAGCGCGGCGCGGGGACAAGGGTCCTGCTCGATTACCTTCTCAAACAGAAGGGGATCGCGCCGTCCGAAATCGACGGCTACAAAAACGAAAAATTCACGCACACCGCCGTTGCGGCCTCGGTCGCGGCGGGCAACGCCGACGCCGGCATGGGGATTTATTCCGCCGCAAAGATCTACGGGCTGGACTTTATCCCCCTGTGGCAGGAGGACTACGATTTTCTGGTAAACGAGCGGTATCTTGACGACCCCAAGGTCAAAGCCTTTTTCGAGGTGCTGAGAAGCCCCGCGTTTGCCGAACGGCTTCGCCGCCTCGGCGGATACCGGATATAAAGGAGAGAGACTATGGAACTGACGCATCTCGACAAGGACGGAAAAGCCCTGATGGTGGACGTCGGGCAAAAGGACGTCACGCGCCGCACGGCCACGGCCGCGGCGACCTTGCGTATGAAAAAGGAGACGCTGAAAACGCTTCTTGCCGGAAACCTCAAAAAAGGCGACGCCTTAGCGGTCGCAAGGGTCGCCGGGATCATGGCGGCAAAGCGCACGTCTGAACTCATCCCCCTGTGCCACAACATCCCCATCGAGAGCGTCACGGGCGATTTTGAAAACGACGGCGAAACGCGTCTGTTACGGCGACGTGCGTATGCAGCTACAAGACCGGCATCGAAATGGAGGCCCTGACCGCCGCCTCGGTCGCGGCGCTGACCGTGTACGATATGTGCAAGGCCATCGACCGGGGCATGACGGTGGAAGAAATACGCCTGCTGCAAAAAACCGGCGGAAAGAGTGAGTACGGGTATGAAGGATCGGTTCGGACGTGAGATCGACTATCTGAGAATGAGCGTCACCCAGCGGTGCAATTTCCATTGCGCCTACTGCGACGCCGGAAAGGCGGAGCAAAAAGAACTGACGGTCAAGGAACTGTCGGCCTTTGCCGCCGCCTTTCGCGCGGTCGGGATCAAAAAGATCCGTCTGACCGGCGGCGAGCCGCTGGTGCGCGACG
>CAMVBD010000049.1 GCA_947165615.1 uncultured Clostridia bacterium
GTGACGCTTTTGTCGGCGTTTTTGATCGTTTCGGCGCTGAGTTATTTCGGCATTCTCAAGGACGTGCCGCTGGTCTCGTCCCTGACGGACCGCCTGCACGTCGCCGTTGACGGCGAGAAGGAACCGGCAGACGCCGCGTTCGGCGACGCGCTGGACCTCTCCCCCGCCCCGACGCCCTCCAAAAGCGCCCTGCCGCCGGCCTCCGCCCCGCGGGAGGAACCCGACGAGACCGCGGCGGACGAATCCGCGTCCGCCCCCGCCGAAAAAGAGAGCGTATCGCTGTCGGGCTATTTACAGTACGAGGTCCACGAGCTGAACGACAGTTTTTCGGTCCTTACGCTGATTCTGGAAAAAGAGACGTCCGTACAGCCCGACAACAGGACTTCCGCCGTAAAAGTCGGCGCGGTCACGGCAGAGGGGGACGCGCTGAAAAGTTTTTGCGGCCGCCACGTCACCCTGACCGGCGTGCCCTACGTAAACGGCGACGGCGACCTTGCCCTGTCCGACTGCAAGGCGGAGGTCCTGCCCGCGGACGAGCGCGTAAACAACCTGTACGACGGCGGCGTTTCCGCCAAGATCGACATGAACGTGGACAAGTCCAAGGGCTACAAACTCTACGTCCGGGCAAGACCCGCAGGCGACGGCCCCATTCTGCGGATGCTTGACGACGGCGCGGCAGTCAAAGTACTGGGTACGCTCGGGGACTGGACGCTGATCGACTACGGCAGCCGTCAGGGCTGGGTGAACACCGATATGGCAGGTCTTGGCAACGTGTTGGGCGACGCGAACGCCGACGCGCCGGGCGTCCCCGTCGACGACCCCGTGGACGCCGTGGACATTTCGCTGACCGTGGAGCCCGTTACCGTCTCTTGCTCCGAAGAAGTCCGGGAAGACGAAGACTACGGCAGGAAGTGGGTTTCAGACTTTGCCTGCGACGGGCGTCTTGAGACGGGCTGGATGGCGGACCCCGAAGAGGAGCCGTGGCTCCGCCTGAATTTTGACGGCAATAAGACCGTTTCCGGCGTCAAGATCCTCAACGGCTGTCTTTGGGACGGTCGGGAAGACGGCAAAACGCTGCTCTCCTCGCCTTACGAGGCTTACGGCAGGGTCCGCCGCTTTACGCTTTCGTTTTCGGACGGGACAAGCGTGACGCTGACCGCGAAAGACGTCCGGGAGACGTCGTTTGAATCCAACGTGTTCCTGCTCGAAAAGCCCGTAAAAACCTCCTACGTCCGCCTGACCGTGGAGACCGTTTATGAAGGTGAAACTTACGCGGACACGGTGGTGCTGACCGAATTTGCTGCGTTCTGACTCCCCAACCATACAAAACCGCCCTGAGACGTCGGTCTCAGGGCTGGCTTTTTTTCAGCAGGCGGACGCTTGTCACGGCTCCTGTGTCACGGTCATGACGGCGTGTTCGAGGCGGCAGGTCTCATAGCCGTCCTCCATGGTAAAGGGGGCGACGACGCCTTCGACGGTCACAGCCGCGCCGTCGGGAGGCAGGCTTTCCGCCGACGGGCGGACGTCCGGCAGCAGATAGATGCCCTGCGCGCAGCACATGGTCGCGTCGCTGACGAAACACGCCATATAAAGCACGTCCCGTTCCTCATCGTAAAAGGAGCGGAATGCGCCCTTGAGACGCAGGGTCTTTCCGACGTATTCGTCGGGCGACAGCGAGAGCGACACCAAAAACGCATAGGCGGAGGTGGCGTTTGCCCCGGTCAGGTCGACAAGGTCCCCTTTCCGCACGACGCCGCCGACCGGTCCCTCGGGCGCAAGGGTCGGCACGGGAGCGGGCTCCGACGCGGCAGGCGCGGCGGTTTCGGACGGGGACGGGGCGGTCGGTTTTTGCTCCGCTTTGCAGGACGAAAGCAGAAAAAGGCAGAAAACCGCGCAGAGGACACGCACAACAGCGCGCGGATACAGAGCGTGTTTCATACTATCACCGCGCTCATCCTACCATAAATCCACCCGAAAAGCAAGGGCGGAAAAGAATTCCTTGTTTTTTCTGCTTGCATCTAAAAAAGGGCTATGCTATACTGAAAGTAACCCAAATAGGAAAGGAAGATATACATTATGCAGTATGAAATCAAAGGCGGCACGCTTCCCGTGGTCGTTTGCAGACTGAACGCGGGAGAACAAATGCTTTGCGAGGGCGGTTCTATGTCCTGGATGGACGATGGCATCGTCATGCAGACCGAGGGCGGCGGCATCGGCAAAGTCTTCGGCAGAATGTTTACCGGTGAAAAAATGTTCCGTAACCGCTACGTCGCAAACCGGCCCGGCGAAATCGCGTTCGCGTCCTCGTTCCCCGGTTCCATCCGCGCGGTGGAAGTCACCCCCGACAAGCCCATCATCGCCCAAAAGGGCGCGTACCTCGCCTCCTTCGGCAACGTCGAGGTTTCCGTCCACTTCCAAAAGGGCCGCGGCGGCTTTTTCGGCGGCGAGGGCTTTTTGATGCAGAAATTCTCCGGCCAGGGCATCGTGTTTTTGGAGATCGACGGCTCCGTCGTCGAGTACGACCTGGCTCCCGGCCAGCGCAAGATCATTGACACCGGCTATCTCGCGGCCATGGACGGCACCTGCCAGATCACCGCAGAGACCGTCAAGGGCGTCAAAAACGTCCTGTTCGGCGGCGAAGGGCTGTTCAACACCGTCGTCATCGGCCCCGGGCACATCATGCTTCAGACCATGCCCATCAGCAACACGGCGGCCGCGATCTACAGCCACATCCCGCATTCCAGCAACTGAGAAACCGTGATTACGCCGCGTCGGCGGCATAAACAGGAGGAACCTCTATGGCTAAATCCGAGAAAGGCGCCAAAAAGTCCCTGACCGAAAAAGCGGCGGGACTTGTGACGCTGGTCAAGGACAACTGGCATACCCCGCGCCCCGGAGAGTTTACGACGATGAAGGAATTCATCTTCTACTGCCTCGGCATCATGGGCGTGTGCGGCTTTACTTTTATCTGCAACGATACCGTGTCGTTTACGGCGGGCTATCTTTGCGGCTCCATTTTCGAGATCAAGATGATGGACTTTACCATCATCACCTTCATCGCGCTGGCGGTCAAGTACCTGACGCTGTATATCGAGTCGATCTCGATGACCATTTTCGAGAACCTCGGCCATCTGGACGACGCCAGAAAACGCAAGGCGATCATTGCCTACGCCCTGTGCTTTGTCGTGGGCGCCGGCTGTTACTTTATCCCCTCAGAGCCTTTTGAGTTCATCATCAAGGGCCTGCCGCAGATCGTTGCGAACATTCTGGTCATCACCGGCGTCGGCGGACCGGTCAACTGGTTCCTGCGGTACAAATTCTGCCGCAAGTACGGCCGGTATAAGCCGTTTCTGATGTTCTACGGCATTCCGATCTCCATCATCACCTGCATCATCCCGTTTATTCCGACGGATCTCTCCTACACGACAAAACTGGTGGTGCTGCACTTCCTGTTCACCCTGCGCACCCGCTTTTCGGCGATCTATTACGACAACCCCAAGGCCATCGTCGCGCTCATCACCCCGAACTCGGACGAGCGGCAGAAGTACCACTCCATCGGCGCCATCTTCCTCGGGGCGCTCAGGTCCATCTTCCGCATCGTGTTCCCGATCATGATCCGCGCGACCGGCGGGTATCTGAACATCCGGTCGTATCAGGTCTTTATCCCGATCCTGTGCGTCTTCTCCTTCGGCATGGCCTTCTTTATGGCAGGCGTCAAGGAGCGCGTGGCCTCGGGCAACACCGGAGAAACGCCCAAAGTCGAATTCGGCAGGGCCGCCAGAAGCCTTCTGAAGAACAAGTATTTCTGGATCATCAACATTTCGGCGGTCTTTGGGCTTTGGAACGCCATCGCCGACGGCGTCATCAACTACACCCTCATCTACTCCATCCGCATTGAATGGGTCGTGGGCATTGCGTCCATTGCCGGCATCACGTCCAGCCTCGGCAACATCGCCATTCCGTTCCTCATCAAAAAATTCGAAAAGAGGACCGTCATCTTATTCATGCGCGCCCTTTGGGTCGCGGTCACGGCGGGCTATATGCTGGGGCTTGTGTTCCCGAATTACTCGGTGCCCATCCTTTTGTTCTTCATCTTCCTGCGCTCCGGTATTTCGGCGGGCTGCGGCACGCTGACGGACGGCCTGAACGCCGACGCGCTGGACTACCACCAGTGGAAGACCGGCGAGCGCGCGGACAACATGGTGTCCATCTTTACGTGGTTTACAACGCCCATCTCAACGGGTCTCGGCCTTGTCGCGCCGGCGCTGCTGAAAAGCGTGGGTCTGACCTCTGACTGGGACGTGCTGTTTGACACCGTGATCTTCGGAAAAGCCATGAAGATCTATATCCTTCTCGGCGTGGTCGGACTGATCCTCTGCACGATCCCCTATCTGTGGTACGACCTGACCAGAGAAAAGCACGAGATGTGCGTCCGGGAGATCGCCGCCAGAGAAGCCGCGGCGAAGGAAAAGGAGGCGACGGCGCAATGAAAAAGAGACTGATCTGCCTGTTCCTGATCCTTGCGGCGCTGTCCATCCTGTCCGCCTGCGCGGCGCTTGGCGACGGCCCCGCCGTCACGTACAAGGAAGTGGACGGCGAAATGCACGTGGTCGGCTATACCGACAAGACCACGGTCAAAGAACTTGTGATCCCGGACGAAGTGGACGGCAAGCCCGTGACCGTGATCGAGGATTTCGGTCTTTGCAACGCCGACAGCCTGGAAAAGATCACCCTCGGAAAGAACGTGCGCGAGATCGGCACATGGTCCATGACCAACAACCAGCGTCTTGCGGCCTTTGACGTCGCCGAAGGCAACGAGCACTTTAAGGCCGTGGACGGCGTACTGTTTTCCGCGGACGGCAAGATCCTGTACTACTACCCCTGCGGCAGAGAGATCGAATTTGACAAATTCGGCCGCGCAAAGACCGACGACGAAGGCAACGCCGTTTACGTCGACTACGAGATCCCCGAAGGCGTGGAGGAGATCCATGACAAGGCGTTTTACAAATGCTATTACGTGGACGTCACCGCCTTCCCGGATACCATTCGTGTGATCGGCGAAAAAGCCTTCCACCGCTGTTCCTCTCTCCACGATTTCGAGATGCCGGAAGCCATTGAGATCATCGGCAAGGACGCGTTCTCCTATAACGAGAACCTGACCGAACTGACCATCGGCGAACACATCCGTGAGATCGGCGAATACGCGTTTTTCTACTGCAAAAACCTCAAAGTCATCAACATCAAAGCCGCCAAGGAAAACCTGACCCTCGGCAAAAAGTGGGAGCCGACCGAAAAAGGCCGCATCCTGTCGGATCTGACCGTAAATTTTGACGTCAAATAAGCCCCTCCCGTAAAAAAAATCCCTGCCCGGAGCCGTTTGTTCCGGGCGGAATTTTTTTATCCTTCCGAAAAACAAGAGAACAAAATAAAATTGAATGCAATGCGAACAGCAAAAATGTAAAATTCAAACACCGTTTTTTATAAAAAATAATTATTTTTTGTTTTCAAAATTTTCAATTGACAAATTTCGTACAATTCGTTATTATAAAGTGTAATAGCAGACGCAGGGTTTTCCCGCGCTCAGCTGCTATCGGATTGGAAAGGAGAACACACGATGTCAGACTTCACGGTATCAAAAGAGGAACAAAACCGCTTGATCCTGGCGCTGACCCCCATGCTGCAGCCGCTGCGCGCAAAGGTCGGCATTTCACAGGGCGAGCTGGCGCCCATCCTCGGCATTTCCAGACAGACCTATTCCGCCATTGAGTGCGAAAAGCGTCTGATGAGCTGGAACACTTACATGTCCCTGTTGTTTTTCTACGACAACAACGACGGCTCGCGCGAGTTCCTGCGCGCCTCCGACGCGTACCCGAGAGACATGATCAAGAGCTTCAACGCGGGCAAAATGCCCCGCAGCGCGGAAAAAGCGCAGATCGCCGGTATTCCGGACGAGATCACCGAAAAACTGGACGAAATGGCGCTGCACGCCATCCGCACCGTGGTCATGGTGGAATACGCCCGCTGCACGGACAATACGGATGAAAACGTCGTACGCTCGTTCGGCTCGCTGTCCGTCATGCATCCCGACGCCGTCGACACAGGCGTCAGAACGGTCAAGAGCATTCGCAGAAAGAACAGAAGACGCGCGGAGCGCAAATAAGACAAAAAACCGGGCAGTCAGAACCGCCCGGTTTTTCGGACCGAAAACAGAAAAAGCAGGGGCGCTCCCCTGCTTTTTTTGCGTCGGAAAGACGCTTATTCCATAAAGACGTACCAACCGTTTCCGGTGTTGACCGCCAGCGGCACTTCCTGCGAGCGGCCGCCCTCGGCGCCGGCGGCGTCGGTGTACACGCGTTCGATCTCGACCTCATAGATCGCGGTCACGTCCGTCAGGCCGTAAATGCCCTCGACGTCCTGCTTGTTTTGTTCAAACGCGTCCTCCGCCACGGCGGAGACGGATTTGACCTCGCACCGGACCTTGCCGTCCTTGCCGGCTTTGGCTTCTACCTTCTCCTGTTCCAGTTGAAGCAGTTGGTTCAGATAGACGTCATAGTCCACACCCATGGTCAGCGGCACCGACGGGGGCAGACCGATCTTCAGTTTCTGGCTGTCGCCCGTGTTGATCCCGTCAAAATACTCGGTGATCAGCCGGGTGATCTCTTCTTCGGGGGCGGCGGCGGTATCGGCGTCCCCGTTTTTGTCATTCGCGCAGGCTGCAAGGAGCAGGGAGAGCGCGAACAGAAGCGCGAGCGCGAGCGCCGCGATTTTCAGACTGTTTTTATGCATATAAAATCATCCTTTCGAATTAAAAATCAACGATTTGTGAGGCTGGGGTGCGCGGGAATTGAGAAAACGGCAGTAGAATACGGACAGAAACCGCAAAGGAGGCGTTGATCGTGAAAAAACTATCCACGGACCTTGGAGCCGGCGTCGGCGCTGCCGTGATCGCCGCGACGCTTTTGGTAATAAAACGGATGGCGTCTTAACGCCGGAGCCGGGACGAAAGTCCCGGCTTATTCTTTTTCGGGGACAGGCGCTTCGTCCGGGACAGGCGCTTGCACCGGAACAGGCTCTTGCGCTTCGGAGGCTTGAACTTCGGCGGCGGCTTTTTCTTTTTGGTCCAGTCTTTGCAGAAGCTCCTGATACAGAGCGCTCATCAGCGGGATGCCGACCATCATGCCGGCAAGGCCGAAGATCGCGCCGCCGAGCGTCAAAGCGGCAAGTACCACGAGACCCGGCGTGCCGACGCGTTTGCCGACGAGTTTGGGATAGGTGACGTTGCCGTGGAACAGGTAGATCGCCATGAGCATGACGAAGAAGATCAGCGCTTTGACGGGCGAGTACGCCAGCATGATGACGGTGCCGAACACGGTGGCGACCGTGGCGCCGATGGCAGGGATGAGCGCCATGACCGCGACAAGGGCGGAGATCATTTCGGGATTCGGCAGGCGCAGGATCCGCATAAACAGGTAGCACAGAACGCCCTGCACAAGGGCCGAGAGGATCTCGGCGACGATGTATTTGTGGTAGGTGTCGTTGAACAGTTTCGCGTAATGCAGGATCCGCTCGCGGACCCGGGGCTTGGGGATGCGGTCCATCAGACGGCCGAGAAGGTTCATGAGATGCTCGCGCCGCGCAAGGTAGTATACCGCAAAGATAACGCCGAGGATGACGGACCAGACCGCCGAGACCGTAGAGGACACGACGCCCGTGATGGTGCTGAGATGCTTGGAAAAGCCGGAGCGAAGGAAGTCCAGGACGCTTGTAAGGATCTTTTGCCAGTCCATCGTTTCCAGTTTGGTCTGGTAATCCGTGACCCATTCGAGAATGGAGGCGGGGATGATCTTTTTGATGCTCTCGTT
>CAMVBD010000050.1 GCA_947165615.1 uncultured Clostridia bacterium
TCGGACTTGGCGGAGACTTTCTCTGTCGGGGACTTTACCCTGCATTTCGGCAGATATATCAGTGAAGACGGACTTGAGACCTATGAAATCAGATCCGATGGAACGTATGAACGCAAGTACGAGCAGACCGCCGGGGATACCGGAAGCTGGAGGCTCGGGACAAATTCCTCCGGTGAGCATCTTATCATATTTGACGGCGAGACCTCTTCGGTCTTCGGTGAATTTGTCGTGACGGCGGATGACACGTTTTGCTTCAGATACAGGTTTTCCACAACCTACACCTACGCGGGCGAATAACATACAGAAAGGAAATTGAAAAAAATGAAAAAGATACTTGCGATCGTCGTTGCCGTATTGGCGCTTACCATGATTTTTTCCGGATGTTCAAAGCATAAGAGTTCTGCGGAGACGCCGGTTCCGTCTTCTTCCGACAACACGCCCCAAACCGCAGACGACACACAAGCGGCACAACCCGACGACGTCGACGCGTCGGACAGCTATGCCGATGTAAACGTCGCCGACGTTAAGGATTGCATGAAATTCCTGTTCGATAAGCCCGCAGGTCTGAGCGTAGACGCATCTCAAGAAAAAACCGACCCCGCGAGAGGGCTTTACTATCCCACGGGCGGCGTGTATAAGATGGTGAGCGATGGAGAATATACATATATGCTGACCGAAATCGACAACAACGCAACCCCAAAACAGTGTGTTTACAAAGCCGAAAGCGACGGCGGGAAGCCCGAATATCTGTGTGACGGACCGCTCAGCGGCAACATGATGATTCACGACGGTTGGATTTACGCACAGGACATAGGCGGCATAATCAGAATCACAACAGACGGCACAAAAAAGGAATCGCTGGTACCTGAGGCTGAGGATAACGACTGCGAAATCCTCGACGTTACGCAGACATCGGTCTATTTTCAGCGTCATGTTCGGCTTGATGAGGAAGACGTCGCTTCAACGCCCCTGCCGAAAAATGCAAGATATATGTATTCAAGATTTTACAGGATGAACCTTGACGGGACCGGCGTCGAAATGCTTCCGCTCGATTACGCGACTTTTGACAAAGATGAAATTCGTGCGCAAATGTATGACGGATATCTTTATTATGCTTTGGGCGATGTGATGGGAAAAAATGTTTTGGGCAGAGTAAGAGTTGACGGTCAAAACAATCAGATCCTATCGGATAATCTCTACGGCGACTGGGTCGTATACGGAAACGCCGTATATAATATTTGCGTAAAGAACAATGCGGTTTTTTCGGGTAATTACACGAACAGAATCGACAAAATCACCGAGCAGGGGGTGGAAATGGCAATAGACCTCGGAAAAGATTTTTATGGATACGCCAAATCAAGCGGTTATTACGACGGCATTGTTTTCGGTTATGATCTTCAAACAGGCAAAACAGCCGAGCCGGAAATGATCGGCAACCGCTACGGCTATGATATGGATCAAGCAAAAGGCTGGTGGAAAAACAGCGACGTGTTCCTGGACGTAAACAATGAAAAAATCTACCGTATAACGCCCCGTGACGGAGTTACGGAACAATAAGGCGGCGTCAAATCAGTCCGTATGATTTGATCCGTCTGCAAAAAAAATCAAAAATAGAAAACGCTCCCGTTTTGCCCGCTTCGCGCAGATCCGGGCGTTTTTTTATGCCTGAAATGAGAATAAACCATCCTATTCGTAAGTTACAAAGACCGCTCTTTCCGGCATTTTGCGCCGGAAGGTTTTTTGCCCTCGGCAACGAATCACGAGCCGCGAGGAACGAATCACGAAGACAATTATCGAATTTCTGTAAAAAATTATTGACAAACGATAAAACCCATGCTATACTGGTGCCATCACACAGGATTGGAAGGATTTTCTTGAAACGAAAACTCAGCGTGTGGGTGTCGTTTGGCATCTGCCTGTTTTTTGCGGCGGCGCTTTTTGCGCTGACCGTCACGTTCCCGCGGTTTTTCCATTGGCTGTACGTCAGTTACCACGGGCTTGACTATACGGACGCCGTGACCGTCAAAAACGTGACCGCCGTCTCATGGGCGTTTTACCTCTGCGTGCCCTTTGCCGCGGCGGCGCTGTACTGCCTGACGCGCCTGATGTGGGAGATCCTGCACGACCGCGTCTTTGAAAAAAGGAACGTCCGCTTTCTCGGCGTCGTGTCCCTGTGCTGTCTCGGGGTGCTGGCCGTCACCGCCGTGTTCGGTACGCGCTACGTGCCGCTGTTTATCATTTCCCTCGCCATGGGCGTGGTCGGGATCCTCGTACGCGTGGTGCAGACCGTTATGAACGCCGCCGTCGCCCTGCGGGAAGAAAACGACCTGACGATTTAGGAGGGAAGCGTATGATCGAGATCAATCTGGACGTCATGCTTGCCAAACGCAAAATGCAGTCGGGGGAACTGGCCCGGCGCGTCGGGATCACGCAGGCAAATCTGTCCATCTTAAAAACCGGCAAGGCCAAAGCCGTGCGGTTTTCGACGCTTTCGGCCATCTGCCGGGAGCTCGGCTGCCAGCCCGGCGACATCTTAAAATACGCGGAAGGGGAGGACGAAGATGAACGAACCGATGAATGAAAACAACGCGACCGCCGTGGGAAGAGAAGCGGCCGGGATGAACGCGGCGGCAATGCCGGGGAACGCCCCGGCAAGGGGGAATGCGCCGTCAGCGGAAAACCAACCCGCCCCGGCGCCGTCTGCCGCCGAGGCAGCCGGGCAGCCCGGCCCCGGACCGCAGGGGACGCCCGGGTATATTCCGGCGCCGCCGGGACAAAACGTCGGGTACTGCCCGCCCGGCGCCGCGCCCTATCCGCCGCGTCCCGTCCCGAGACCCAAAAAGCAGGTCCCGTCCTATGACCTGACCAGAGCGGACGTCGGCATGGCGGCAGCCGTGGTGGTCCTTGCGGTCTTTGGCGTCGCGGCTTCTTTTTGGGGCGGTTTCCGCCTCGGCTACGCGCTGTCCTATGCGCTCACGTTTTTGGTCTACGCCCTGTATTTTCGCGCCGAGCGCCAAAAGGCGACGCTTTTCGCCATGCTGACGGGCCTTTTGTCTTTCGGATCGTCCGCCGTTTTCGTCCTGACGTCAAACAGCCTCATCCGCTTTTTCGCGGTTTTTGCCATGGGGATCGGTGGGGTGACGTACCTGTCGTCCCTGTCCGGGTCCAAACGCGTGGACGGCGATCTCGGTCTTTTGCATACGCTCGCCGACGCGCTCGGCGAGACGCTGAAAAACCCGATCCGTTCCATCCGTTCGCTCGTTTCGTCCGGCAACGGCAAAATCAGCGCCTTGTCCAAAGTCTTTTTGGGCCTGCTTATTTCCCCCCCGCTTCTGGCCGTCGTCGTGCCGCTTTTAATGCGCGCGGACTTCGCTTTTGAGGGCCTTGTCAAAACCCTGTTTTCGGACCTCGCCGTGCGCCTCGTGCAGCTCTTTTTGGGCCTGCTGCTGGTTCCCTTTATGCTTTCGTTCGCGTTTTCCTCCAAATACCGGGAAGAGCGCCGGCCCCTCCCGGCAAAACCAAAAAAAGGCGCCGACACGGTGCTGCTGGCAAGCATTCTGTCCGGTTTGTCGGCGGTGTACGTCCTGTATCTCGTTTCTCAGTTTTCGTATTTCTTCGGAGAAAAGCCCGAGGGCTTCTCGGTCGCCGAGTACGCCAGGCGCGGCTTCTTTGAAATGTGCGCCATCGCGGCGCTCAATTTTGCCGGGCTTTACGCCGTGGTGCTGTTGTCCCGCAAAAAAGAAAACGGCCGCATCCCCGGCGTTCTTTCGGGGCTCGGCACGTTTATCGGGCTGTTTACGCTCCTGCTCACCGGCACGGCGCTGATGAAAATGGTCCTGTATATACGCTCCTACGGTCTTACGGTCCTGCGCCTGTCCACGTCCGTCTTTATGGCCTTTTTGGCGGTCGTGTTCGTTGCGCTCATCCTGCGCCTGTATCTCCCCAAGGTCAACGTCCTAAGGACCTCCCTTGTGACGGCGCTGCTGTCGCTCCTGGTTCTCGGCTGCGGAAACGTCAACAAAGTCGTCGCCGAGTATAATTACAACGGCTGGAAGACCGGCGCGCTTCCGACGCTGGACGTCGAGTATCTCTCCCGCCTCGGGGACGAGGGCGTCGTCGTGCTGGTCAAGGTCGCCAAAAACGCGGACGGCGAACTGCGCGGCAAAGCGTACCTGCGGCTGACGTCCCTTTTGACCGAGTACTACGACGTGGACGTAAACGCCGAAAACGAGGCGCGGGTCAGCCACCGCACGCGCAGCAAGTTCTCGCAAAAAAGCCTGCCCGGCAGCAGGGCTTACGAAGCGTGGGAGTCTCTGCTGTCCGCCGACAGCGAAGTCGATTTTCTGGATTTTTGGTCGATCGCCGAATACGCCGACGAAAACGGCTTCCTTTTGGACATGGAGCAGGAGATCCTGACGGGCGTCGAGCGGTAACGCCGGACATCAAAAAAAGAGCCTCGCGGCTCTTTTTTTGTATCTCTGCGTTTTATTTTTCTTCCTTTTTCGGGAATTTCTTCTTGTACCCTTCAATGGCGCGGGCGATGATCTCGACGGCGGCGTCGCGGTCCTGCACCTCGTCCACCACGGTCTCTTTTTTCTCAAGCGTCTTATAGACGGAGAAGAAATGCGTCATCTCGTCGTAGGTGTGCTTCGGCAGGGCGAAAATGGAGCGGTAGGAATTGTACATCGGGTCGGAATAGGGCACGGCGATGATCTTTTCGTCGGCCCTGCCGTTATCGAGCATGCGGATGACGCCGATGGGGTAGCAGCGCACAAGCGTCAGCGGGTGCAGGGCTTCGGAGCAAAGCACCAGCACGTCCAGCGGGTCGTAGTCGTCGGCGTAGGTCAGCGGGATAAACCCGTAGTTGGCGGGGTAATGCGTGGACGTAAACAGAATGCGGTCCAGCATAATGAGACCGGTCTCCTTGTCCAGTTCGTACTTGTTTTTGCTGCCCTTCGGGATCTCTATTACGGCGACAAAGTCCTCGGGGGTCACGTGTCTGGGGTCGATCGAATGCCAAATGTTGTCCATAAAAGTCCCTCCGTCCGATGTTCTTTTTTTATT
This sequence comes from uncultured Clostridia bacterium, assembly GCA_947165615.1. GTDB lineage: Bacteria > Bacillota > Clostridia > Oscillospirales > Acutalibacteraceae > RUG806. The sequence goes on from CAMVBD010000050.1 coordinate 5,065, forward strand.
GTACCACAGTTTTTGTATCGCTACAATACTTTTTTCCGTTTTTGGCGGATTTTCTTTACAAGGCAGTTCCCGTATGTTACAATAAATCCGAATATGAAAGAAAGAGGGAACAGACATGGCAAAGATCATCGGACAAAGCCTTCCGAACATTCCGTGGCAGGACCGCCCCGCCGGGAACCGCGAGCCCGTGTGGCGCTATTCCGAAAACCCGGTCATCGACCGCACGGCGCTTCCGGACGCCAACTCCATCTTTAACTCCGCCGTCGTGCCGTTCGGGGACGGCTTTCGCGGCGTGTTCCGCATGGACGACCTGACCCGCGAGCAGTACCTTGTCACCGGCGAAAGCCGGGACGGCATCCACTGGCACCTAAACGACGAAAAGATCTTCCGCGGCTACGACCCGCGTCTGACAAAGCTCGACGGTCGGTATTTTCTGTCCTGGGTCTGCTACACGGACAAGGGCACGTCCATCGGCATCGCGGCGACCGACGACTTTGAACACTGGGACCGCTACGAAAACGCGGTGCTGCCGGTGTCCCGCAACGGCGTCCTGTTCCCGCGCAAGGTAAACGGCAACTATATGCTTTTCACGCGCCCCTGCGACAAGGGCCACACCCCCTACGGCGACATTTTCCTGAGCCAGAGCCCGGACCTGACCTACTGGGGACGCCATCGCTTTGTCATCTCGCCCGTCAACAACTGGGAAATGACCAAGGTCGGCGCCGGCCCCACGCCCATTGAGACGGACGAAGGGTGGCTGTGCTTTTACCACGGCGTCATCACATCCTGCAACGGCTTTACCTATTCCATGGGCGCCATGCTCACGGACCTCAACGAGCCGTGGAAGGTCCTGCACCGCGCGGACCGCTATCTTCTTTCCCCGCGCGAATACTACGAATACGTCGGCGACGTGCCGAACGTCGTCTTCCCCTGCGCGGCGCTTACCGACGCCGAAACGGGGCGCATCGCCATTTATTACGGCGGCGCGGACACCGTCGTCGGCCTTGCCTTTACCACGGTCGGGGACACGGTGAACTTCATCAAGGAGCATGATATGATAAAATAAGCCGCGCTCTGTGCGGCGGGTGCACGGGCGCACGGTCCACGGGCGCACAAAAACTGTATTTTTCTTCCGATCCGTATTGCGGTGCCTTACGGGATCATACCGGGTATGATTCCGATACCGCCTTTTCCCTGCGAATCGGCATAGAAAGGCGGCGAAGCCCATATACGAGCGCTTCCCGCACACCCGTCGCTGCAGGCGGCGACAGAGGGGGGTAACCCATGAAAAAAATCCGAAAGACCCTGAAGTTCATCCTTTTGATCCTGCTTGTTCTGATCCTGCTCCTCGGAGGTCTTGAAACCATGTATCTGCCCCGGTATCTGTCCGACAAAACGACTTTTGACGCCGCTGCCGTCCAAAACGGCAGCGAGATCGTCGTCCTTTCCGCAAACGTGCGCTGCTGGAGTCCATTTGACCTTTTCAAAAAAAACTGGTTTTACCGCGCGCCGCTGATCGTCGAAAACGTCAGGGCGACTTCGCCCGACGTCATCGGTTTTCAGGAGGTCACACCCATCCATTATAAGTACCTCACCGCGCGTCTGACAGGCTACGACTCTGTGATCGAATACCGGGATAGATCCCCGCTCAAAGAGGGCTGCCCGGTATTTTACAGCACGGTGCGGTTCGATCTTGTGGACAAGGGCTCGTTCTGGCTGTCCGAAACGCCGGACGTCATGTCCAAAAGCTGGGGCGCGGCGTTTAACCGCGTGTGCTCCTACGTCATCCTGCGCGAAAAAGCGACGGAAAAGGAACTTGTGGTCTTCAACGTCCATCTCGACCACGTTTCGGACGAGGCGCGCATCGGCGGCATTGGGGTCATCCTCGACAAGATCGCGGCCTTTGAGGGGCGCCCCGCCGTCATCATGGGGGACTTTAACTGTACGGAGGACTCCGAGACCTACAAAAATGCGACCGCGTCGTTTTACGACGCCAAGTATCAGACGGACGACACCGATTCCGGCGCGACCTATCAGAATTTCGGCAAAAAACCGGACGCCGAGAACATCGACTATTTTATGATCTCCAAAACCGGGATCGAGGCAGTTCGTTACAAAGTCGTGCGCAATACCTATGACGGCGTCTATCCGTCCGACCATTTCCCCATCTGCCTGACCATGCGGCTGGAATAAGGCTGCTGTGATTTGTGTGCCGTTTCCCTCGCAGCGCTTTGCGTCGCCACGTACGTTCATTCATCCAACGCCCAACGCCAAAAATACCCCTCTTTCGAGGGGTATTTTTCAGTTTTCGCAGTAGACGCAATGCTCTCCCTCGGGGGTGATTTTTACAAGGGGCGTCAGTTCCTGCTCCACGTGCGTAATGCAGGCGGGGTTTTTGCAGACGCGCCCGGGCCTTTCTTCGCCCTCCCAGCGGGGGAGGAGGGAAAGCGGCTTTCCGTCGTTTTGCCCTAACAAAAACAGGATCAGCGCCATGCGCATGAATTTGCCGTTTTTGACCTGCTTAAAGTACGCGGCGCCGGGGTGGGCGTCCACCTTGACGGAGATCT
>CAMVBD010000051.1 GCA_947165615.1 uncultured Clostridia bacterium
CCGCCGTTTTTGACCGCCGGGGCGAAAAATTTCCGCTTGTGTGCGCCGACCGCCGGTTTTCGACGCTCCTGAACCCCGTCCCGCTCTGCGCCGTTGGCCTGCCGCTGCCGGACGCGGACTTTATGACCCTGTACTTTACCGTCGAACCGAAGGAAGAGGCGGAAAGGATCGCAAGGGACATCCTCGCGGGCCGAAAACCCAACCAGACCGTCACCGCGGGGCTCTCCAACAAAAAGCTGCTCTGACGCGTATGCAACACTTCCGGGCGCGTTCGCCGGTTTCCCTCGACAAACGATTGACAAAGCGCAGCGAAGCGTTTATAATAAATAATCAGGGTAACGGGCTCTCCCGAACCCTTTGTTCCGGCACACCGGAAATATACGCGGAACACCGCAGACAGGATTTGATAGTATGAAAAAAATCATCGTTGCGGACGATGAGGAACTCATCAGACGACTGGTGGGCGATTTTTTGCTGAATGAGGGCTACGAGCCTCTTTTGGCGGAGGACGGCGAAAAGGCCATGAAGCTGTACGCCGAAAATCCGGACGTCGCGCTCCTGATCCTCGACATCATGATGCCGGAGATCGACGGGTGGGAGGTCTGCCGCCGCATCCGCGAGCGCTCGAGCGTGCCGATCATCATGCTCACCGCCAGAAGTCAGGAGTACGACCAGCTGACGGCCTTTGACGCGGGCGTGGACGATTACGTCACAAAGCCCTGTTCGCCCTCCGTCCTCATGAAGCGCGTCGCGGCGCTTTTGCGCCGCAGTGAAAACAGCCCCGTCTCCTCCGGCGTCATGGCCGTCGACGACTTAAAGCTCGACGCCGCCGCGCACGAGGTGTGGCTGGAGGGCAAGAGCGTGAGCCTGACGCTCAAGGAATACTCCATTCTGCAAAAGCTTCTTGCCGTTCCGGGCCGCGTCTACACCCGCGAGCAGCTTTTGGACGACATCTGGGGCTACGATTTTGAGGGCGACATCCGCACCGTCGACTCGCACGTCGCGCGCCTTCGCACCAAGCTCGGCGAGTGGGGCACCAACCACATCAAAACGATCTACGGCACCGGCTACAAGCTGGACGTCGGTACAAAAGATGGCGCGCAGGGATAAGCGGACAAAACCGCAGAAAGAAAAGAATATCCGCTCACGGCTGATGCGCGGCATCGTCGTGATCCTGATGCTGACGATCCTCATTCCGGTCATGGCCTACAACTGGCTGCCGGAATGGGTCTATTACCTTGTGCCCGCGACAAGACTGTGGATCGCGACCGACCAGTTGGCGGGCTCGTACGGCGAGGACTTTTTCGATACGATCGGCGACATGGAGAAGGAATACGACGCGACCGTGGAGGTCTTCAATGGCAACAACCGTCTGGTCTACTCCTCCCGCGTCATGATCGAATCCCTGCCCGCGGACCTCAACAAGGCCGAAGAACTGGACGACTCGCTTTTGTACAACTACACGACCCAGTTCGGCGAACGCGCCGGCAAAAAAAGCTTTCTCATCAAGACCGTCGACACCGGCGCCGTGACCGTCACCTTCCTCGACTGCTACCAGCAGCTTGACGAAGGCGGCTGGATCGAAATGTACATGCAGGTAAGCCAGGCCTCCACCACGACCAAGATCACGTTCCTGATCGGCTTTTTGACCATCATGATCTTCTTTGTCATCGGTCTGTTCGCGGTCTGGATCTACATCGGGCGCTTTACAAAGCCCATCAACACCATGGTCAAGGTCACAAACGACATGGCGCGGCTCGACTTTTCGCAGACCTGCCCGCCGACGGGCCTGACCGAACTCAACGTCCTCTCAAACGGGATCAACAATATGAGCGCGGCGCTGGACAACGCGCTCGGGGAACTCAAGGAGCGCAACCGCCGCCTGCAGGAGGACATTGAAAACGAGCGGACCATCGACAACCTCCGGCAGACCTTTGTCGCCGGCATCTCGCACGAGCTCAAAACGCCCATCGCCATCATCCAGGGCTATGCCGAGGGAGCAAAACTCTTTTATTCGCAGGGAAACGCCAAGGCCGCCGACGAATACTGCGACGTCATCATGCGCGAAACGGGACGCATGAACAGCATGATCGTCAAACTCCTTGAGATCACCAAATACACCTCCGGCGCCTACCAGCGGGAGGCGTTCGACGTCCGGGAGTTCGTCTCCATGACCGTAGACGCAAACGCCGAACTTCTGACCGAAAAGGGCATCAAGTACGAAAACACCGTACCCGCAGGTCTGACCGGCGACGGCGACCCCACCATCCTGCCCTATGTGCTCAACAACTATTTCTCGAACGCCCTGTCGCACTGCGAGGAGCGGAACGGCGAAAAGCGCATCTGTATTTCCTGCGTCGAAGTCGGCGACAAGTTCCGCCTGACGGTCTTCAACACCGGCAAGCCCATCGAAAAAAAGGACATCGACAAGATCTGGGACTCCTTCTACCGCGCGGACAAAGCCATGTCCTCGCAGGGGCGCTTCGGCCTCGGGCTTTCCATCGTGCGCGCCATCCAGGACCTGCACGGCGAAAAGTACGGCGTCGAAAACAAGCCCGACGGCGTCGAGTTCTGGTTCGATATCAAAAAATACGAATAACGCCGCCTACGGGAAATGCAAAATGCAGAATACAAAATACAAAATTTCGGTGGCGGCTTCGCCGCATTGAAAATGGGTAAGGGCGAAGCCCTTCCTTCACTCCTCACTCCTCACGATTCATCCAACACCCAAATATTCCCCCCCCCACAAATCGCAAAGAGGAACATTATGACTCCAAATCTTTTCCGCGGCCTCGGCATTTCCGACGAGGTCGCTTCTTACAGTGAAAAAATCCTGAGCGGCCTCAAGGAGCGCTTTGCTTCCGTTGACGCCGTCGCGGAATTCAATCAGGCCAAGGTCCTTGCCGCCATGCAGAAAAACCGCGTAGACGCCGCGTGCCTGACCGGCACCACCGGCTACGGGCACGACGACAAGGGCAGGGACACGCTCGAGCGCGTGTACGCCGACGTCTTTCATACCGAGGCGGCGCTTGTGCGCCCGCACCTGACCTGCGGCACCCACGCGCTTGCCGTCGCCCTGTCGGCAAACCTTTTGCCCGGGGACGAACTGCTGTCCCCCGTCGGCAAGCCCTACGATACGCTGGAGGAGGTCATCGGCATCCGGCCCTCGCCCTGCTCGCTGGCGGAAATGGGCGTCAGTTACCGGCAGGTCGATCTTCTGCCGGACGGCACGTTCGATTACGACGGCATTGCTGCCGCCATCAGCGAAAAGACCAAACTCGTCACCATCCAGCGCTCCAAGGGCTATCAGATGCGCCCCACGTTCTCCGTAAAACAGATCGGGGACCTCATTGCGTTTATCAAAGAGAAAAAGCCGGGACTGACCGTCATGGTCGACAACTGCTACGGCGAGTTCACCGAAACGATCGAGCCCTCGGACGTCGGCGCGGACATGGTGGTCGGCTCCCTCATCAAAAACCCCGGCGGCGGGCTTGCCCCAATCGGCGGCTATATCGCGGGCACAAACGCGTGCGTGCAGCGCTGCCACTACCGGTTGACCGCTCCCGGCGTCGGCCAGGACGTCGGCGCCTCCGTTTCGGTCATGCGCGATCTTTATCAGGGCTTTTTCCTGTCTCCGACCGTCGCGGCGTCCGCTCTCAAGGGCGCGATCTTTGCGGCAAATCTGTACGAATCCCTCGGCTTTCGGGTCGTGCCGGATTCTACCGAAAGCCGCCACGACATCATCCAGAGCATCGAACTCGGCTCTCCCGAAGCCATGGTCGCCTTTGCCGAGGGCATTCAGGCCGCGGCGCCGGTGGACTCCTACGTCGCACCCGTCCCAAGTCCCATTCCGGGCTACGCCGACGACGTCATCATGGCGGCGGGCTCGTTCGTGCAGGGCTCGTCCATCGAGCTGTCCGCTGACGGCCCCATCCGCGAGCCCTACGCCATCTATTTCCAGGGAGGGCTGACCTTCCCCCACGCCAAGATCGGCGTCATGCTCTCCTTGCAGAAACTCTATGAAAAGGGACTGGTGACCTTATGAAGAAACAGGGCTTTATGAACGGGCGCGTCTTTCGCGCCGTCAAACTTTGTCTCGCGGTCGCGCTGGCCGTCGTCGCCGTCGCGGCGCTCATCTTTGCAGACTTAAACGTGCGCGAAAGCGTCAAACGCCCGGCGTCGCTTCTGTTTGTTTCCGCCGATTTCGTCCGCGCGCCCGAAGAGGAGGAAGAGGACGAGGACGCGAAGTACCAGACAGCCGTCTTCCTCTGCGAGGAGGACGGAAAAACGTACCGTCTTGAAAAAGAATACCCGAGCGAGGACTACGAGGCGCTGCCCGAGGACATGAAGCTCGGCGCCGCCGTTTATTCCGACGGCGAAAACGATTTCGTGTTCGACACCGACCCGTCCGAAGCGGAACTGACAAAGACCCGCCGCTCCTTCTACGCGGGCGAGCAAGAAAAGACCTTCGGCGCTGCCATGGCCTGTCTTTTGACCGCCGTCGGCCTTGCGGTCATGTTCTTCTTCGGCAAACACTTTACGAATTACGAGCAGATCTGGTTTTTGTCCATTCTGGTCCTCGCGGCCATCTTTTCGCTGCTTTTCCCGGAGGATGAAGCCAACGGCATCAACGGCCTCGTCATTATGGCGCTGTACCTGCTCGACACCTTCCTCAACATCCTGTGCGAACTGCTCATCTCCAAGCAGAGCAAGTGGAACTTCATCGTCTCCGTCTTTGTGGAGATCACCGAAATCGTCATCTGCGTGGTGCTGATGTACCGCTTCGCCACCATGGCCACGACCCTGTTCTTCTGGCTGCCCTGCGACATCATCTCCTTCATCAACTGGCACCGCCATCCCGACCGGCAGGATGAGGAGCTCACGGTCGTGCGGACCCTCAAGGGCTGGCAGGAGGTCGCCATCATCGCCGGCATCGTCGTGTGGACCGCGGTCGTCGGCTACTTCCTGTCGCAGCTCGACTTCCTGTCCGACTTTATCCAAAACCGGACGCTCGAGGTCGTCATCGCCTACATGGACGCCTGCGTCTCCGCCGTGGGCGTGGTCAACGGCCTGTTCATCCTGTTCCGCCTGCGTGAGCAGTGGATCGCCTGGTACATCGACGCGATCCTCGAGGGGATCATCAACGTCCTGTCCGGTCAGTACGTCCTCCTGATCCTCAAGCTCGGATACCTCACGAACACCACCTACGGCTACATCAAGTGGACGAAGTACATCCGGGCAGCCGAGAAGGAAAAGATAAAAGATGAAAGATAAAAGATAAAATAAGGGAGGGGCTGACGCCCCTCGCCCCATTTATATATAATCGGGCAAGGGCGAAGGTCTTCCATATTTCATCTTTACTCTTTTATATTTTCTCTTTCATCCCAAACTATATCAGTAAGGAACAAAATATTATGTCCATCCGGAATTACATATGGGATTTCGACGGCATGCTGTTCGACACCTATCCCCACACCGTCGCGGTCTTCTGCGAGATCATGCGGCAGAACGGACGGGAGATCGACCCGAAGAAGGCCTACGATCTGTTCAAGGTCACCATGTGGCACGCCTTCCGGCACTACGGGTTTACGGACGAAAAGGAGATCCGCCGCTTTTACGACCTCGAAAACGACATCGACTTCCCCCCGGTCGGCAAGCCCTTTCCCGGTATTCCCGAGGTCCTGTCCTACATTACGGCGCACGGCGGAAAAAATTACCTCTATTCCCATCGGGACAGGGTCGCGCTCGAATACTTTGACCGGTTCGGCTTAACGGACCTGTTTTCGGGCTTTGTCACAAGCGAGGACAACTTTCCAAACAAGCCCGCGCCGGACGCCATCCTCTGGATGCTGAAGCATTTTTCCCTCGACCCCGAGGAAACGCTGATGCTCGGCGACCGGGACATCGACGTCGGAGCGGGCGCGAACGCCGGAATCCGAAGCCTCTTGTTCGACAACGAATTCCGCGATCCGGACCCGGGGGGGCAGACCTATACCTGCCACACGGTCGGGGAGATCCTTTCCCTTATCCAAAAAAACCTTTCCCCGTGAAAGGTTTTTTTATTTTTTATGTCAGCCCCGGTGAAAACTGTTCATAAAAATGTTAAAAAATTATAAAATGTAAAGGAAAACGGCTTGACTTTTTTCAGCATCTATTATAAAATGTAAAAGATAATGCGAAAGTATTTTTATTATTTATGTAAAAGTACGGTTTTAAATAGATTCGTGAATATTTAATGGCATTATTGTTTCTTATCCCTGCGCAGTAAAGCGCGTCTTGATAACGAAATCCCCCGGGAAAACGCGGAAGCCCAGAGTCGGGTTTTCGGGTTTTCCGCAACAAAAACCCAAAAACAGGAGGTGTAATGGTTCTTTGGATAAAATACTCGCCATCATCCTGATCGTCGCGGCGGCGGTCGTGTTCGGCGTGGTAGGCTTCATCGCCGGTCAGATCCACCGCAAGAAATACGCGGAAAAGGTCATCGGCGACGCGACGGAGGAAGCAAAGCGCATCGTCTCCAACGCCCTGACCACGGCGGAGACCAAAAAGCGGGAGGCCATCCTCGAAGCCAAGGATGAGATCCACCGCGAACGCACGGAGTACGAAAAGGAGATCAAGGAGCGCAGAAGCGAGGTACAGCGGCAGGAGCGGCGCATCACCCAAAAGGAGGAGGCCCTCGACAAGCGTACCGACGCCCTCGAAAAGAAGGAAGAAACGCTCCAGAAAAAAATCAAAGACGCGGAGGCGCGTCTCGAAGAAGTGGAAGCCTTAAAGAAGAGCCAGTTTGAAATGCTGGAAAAGATCTCGGGCTACACCAAGGACGAGGCCAAGGCGTACCTGCTCCGGAATCTGGAAGGGGAACTTGATCACGAAAAAGCCCTGAAGATCCTGGAATACGAAAAGAAGACCAAAGAAGAATCCGAAAATCTCGCAAAAGAGATCATCGTCACAGCCATTCAGCGCTGCGCCGCCGAGCACACGGCGGAGGCCACCGTCTCGGTCGTCGATCTGCCCAACGACGAAATGAAGGGCCGCATCATCGGCCGCGAGGGCCGCAACATCCGCACGCTTGAATCCATCACCGGCGTCGACCTCATCATCGACGACACGCCCGAGGCCATCACCGTTTCGAGCTTCGATCCCGTCAGAAGAGAGGTTGCCCGTCTCACCATCGAAAAACTCATCGCCGACGGGCGCATCCATCCGTCCCGCATCGAGGAGATGTACGAAAAGGCCAAGCGCGAGGTGGATCAGTCCATCAAGCAGGCCGGTGAACGCGCCGTCATCGAAGCCGGCGTCAACGGCATCAACGGGGAACTCGTCAAGCTCCTCGGCCGCCTCAAATACCGCACGTCCTACGGACAGAACGTCCTCAACCACTCCCTTGAGGTCTCTTACCTTGCCGGACTCATGGCGTCCGAAATCGGCGCCGACGTCAAGACCGCCAAGCGCGCGGGTCTGCTGCACGACATCGGCAAGGCCGTCGACCACGAAATGGAGGGCACGCACATTTCCCTCGGCGTGGAATTCGCCAAGAAATACAAGGAAAAAGAAGAGGTCATTCACGCCATCGAAGCCCACCACGGCGACGTGGAGGCCAAGACCGTGGTCGCCGTGCTTGTGCAG
>CAMVBD010000052.1 GCA_947165615.1 uncultured Clostridia bacterium
GTCAATGCAGACGAAAAGGGTGTTTTCGGTCACGTCGTCAAGACGATCCGTGACCGAACGGATCTCGGTATCGTTTGCGTTTGAGGGGATACCTGCCTCGTTGAGTAAGAAACGCAGCTGCATAAGAAAGCCTCCGCAATCAGATTTCTTACTCTTTCACACCGTTTTTTAATCGTGAACGCCGCTGGTGGTCCGGAAGGAGACCGTGACGACGGAACCGCTTTCGACCGTCTCGCCCTCGGCAATATCCTGCTTATACGCAACGACCGTGCTCTCCTGCGAGGCGGAGCCGGAAATGCGGATGTTGATGCCGGCGCCGATGGCAGCGCGATTGGCCTGTGAGACCGTAAGGCCCGTAAAGTCCGGAACGACGCTGGTCTCTTTTTCGATATTGTTTTGCGTATACAGCACCACAACGCCGTTGACGGGCGTAATGATGCGTGCGTTCGGGACCTGAGACACGACCGTGGAGCCTTCGCCGATCACGCGGACCGTGTAGTCGTAGCCTTCCGCTTCAAGAGCGGCCTTTGCCTCCTCCACGGACATGCCGGTAACCGAGGGAACGGGAGCGGTCTTGACCGCGAATTCCCCGTCCTCGTAGGCGGGTTCCACGCCGAGGTACGTCAGGGTCTTTTCGATGATCTCCCCGGCGACGGGCGCCGCGATGACGCCGCCCGAGTAGTTGGCGCCCTGCGGTTCGTCAATGATCACGACGACGCTGATGCGCGGGTCGGACAGCGGCGCGAAGCCCGCGAAGGAGCCGATGTACGTGTTGTCCTTGGAGCCGATTTTTTCGGACGTACCGGTTTTGCCGGCGACGTGATATCCGGCGACGTAGGCGTTTTTACCGGTGCCGTCCTTGACGACGTCCTCCATCCAGGAGGCGACGGTGGAAGCGGTGCTGGGCGAAATGACCTGCCGCTTGACGGTCGGCTGCGTAACGGAAATGGGATTGCCCTCGCTGTCCAGGATCTTGGCGACGACGTAGGGCTGCATGAGTTTGCCGCCGTTGCCGATTGCGGAGACCGCCGTGACGATCTGCAGGGGCGTGACGTTGATGGACTGGCCAAAGGAGGAAGACGCAAGGTCGGAAAGCGTGAACGATACGGCGGGATCGTGATAGGTGACGCCGACGACGGGATTGCCTTCGCCCGGAAGATCGACGCCCGTACGCTCGGTAAAACCGAAGGCCTGGAAATATTTGAAATAGAGCTCCTGCCCCATCATGCGCCCGACGGTGACGGCGAAGGTGTTGCAGGAGTTGACCAAAAGCGTGCGGGGCGTTTCGATGCCGTGACCGGTCGGATTGAAGTCCTTGATGGTACGGTCCGCGATGTTGATGGTACCGACGCAGTCGTAAGTCGTCGTCTCGTCGATGACGCCCTCTTCATAAGCGCCCGAGACAAGGAACACCTTGAAAACGGAGCCGGGATAATAGAAGTCCGCGATGCTCTTGTTTTTCCACTGTTCCACACGCGCCGCCGCGACGGGGTCTTCTTTTTCGCTGTCCGTGCCGTTCATCCGGAAATAGTCGGTCAGCTGCGGATAGAGGACGTTGAAGGGATCGTTGAGATCGTAATCCGGCAGGTTTGCCATGGCGAGGATCGCGCCGGTCTTGGTGTCCATGACGATGCCGTAAACGTTGCGCGCCTTGGTATCGGCAAGCGCGGTCTCCAGCGCGTTTTCAAGGATCGTCTGGATCTCGTTGTTGACGGTCAGGACCAGAGAATTTCCCTGCCGCGCCTCATAAGCGACTTCATAGGCGTTGTCGAGTTCCAACTGATAGGAGTCCTTTGCCGTAATGATGCGCCCGTTGGTGCCGGTCAGCGTCTGATCGTAGAGATACTCGAGGCCGTACAGGCCGTTTCCGTCCGTGCCGGTAAAACCGATGAGCGTGGACGCGAGGCTGGAGTTCGGGTAATAGCGTTTGGTGTCGGGATCCACGAAAATGACGTCCGTGAGTTTATTCTCCCGTACGGCGGCGATCAGATCCGTCTTGTCCTGATACTCGATCTCGCCCTTGATTTTCAGATAGCCGTAGGAAGCGTTCTGATCGATGCGGCGGGCAAGGTCCACGACGTCGAGATCCAGCGCGTCACTGAGGACGTTGAGCACCTTGGTGCGGTTTTTCTCCGTCACTTTTGAGGGATTGATGTAGCAAAGCCAAACGGAAGCGCTTTGCGCCAGCACGTTACCGTTTGCGTCGTAGATCGTGCCGCGGGCGGCGCTGATGGTCGTGTCGCTGAGCTGCTGCGCCTCCGCTTTTTCCCGATATTCGTTTCCTTTGACGATCGTAAGGTACGCGATGCGTCCGAAGCAGCCGGTAAAAGCCAGGACCGCGATCACGATCAGGACAAGAACGCCGCGTCTTGCCGCAAGTCCCGTGCTTTTCATTTCCTCTTTTTTCACGTCGGCTCCTCCTATCTTTCTTATTTATTTAATAAAGCAAAGGGCGAAACCGTTTCGCCCCCGTTTTGATCTGTTCTATTTTATGCAGGGTCTGTCCCCCGTAGGCGGACAGCACGAAAAGGGCGGCGTTGCGGTCACCCGAATATATCCCAAAAACTGCCGCCGTCGGAAGAATAGATGACGCCTTCTTCTTCGGAAAGGTCAATGTACTCGATCTGATAACTTTCCAGTTTTTTCATGCCGAGGATTTTTGTCGCGTACTCTTCCACTTCGCTGAGGCTCACGTAATTGCTGAGCACGGAGTTCAGGCGCACGTTTTCGCTGTTTGCGATGTTGATCTCGTTTTCGACCTCTTTGATCTGTCGACCGAGTTCATACTTTTTGGCGCCGACCGAGATCTGCATGCAAAGGACCGCAAGCAGCAGAGCGGCAACGACAAACACCTTTGCGCTGACGCCGGCGCTTCGACGGGTCTCTTTTTGTTTTTCCTGCCGGGACTTGGGTTTGACGCGTCTGAGCGGAACTTCCCTTTTTTCCGGCGCTTTTTGCGGCGCGGCGTTGGAACGCGCAGCCGGGCGCTCTTCAAACATATCGAATGCGTAATCGACGCTGTAGTTTGCAGCCGCCATGTGGATCCCCCTAACGTTTTTCTTCTTTTATCTCCGATTATATGATAGGGTCTATACCCTGTCTTTCAGTTTTTGGATCGTGCGAAGTCTTGCGGAGCGGCTTCGCGGATTCTGCTCCAGTTCTTTCTCCCCCGGCGCCACGCCCCGGTTCAGAAGTTTTCCGGCGGGCGTTTTTCCGCAGGTGCAGACCGGAAAGTACGGCGGACAGGTGCAGCCGGTCGACAGCGTTTTGAACGCGTTTTTGACCGTCCGGTCCTCGAGCGAATGGAAGGTGATGACGGAAAGGATACCGCCGACCTTCAGCGCGTCGAACATGGAAAAGACCGCCTCGTCCAGGATCTTCAGTTCGTCGTTGACTTCGATGCGGATGGCCTGAAACGCGCGTCTGGCGGGATGTCCGCCCTCGCGGCGCATTTTTGCCGGAATGCCGCTTTTGACGATCTCGGCAAGTTCCAATGTCGTTTCAATGGGCTTTTTCTGCCGTTCCGAAACGATCCGCCGCGCGATGGAGCCGGCGCATTTTTCTTCGCCGTATTCGTAGAGGATGCGCCTTAGCGTGCCCTCGTCGTAGGTATTGACGACGTCGTACGCGCTTTTGCCCGACTGGCTCATGCGCATATCGAGCGCGCCGTCCGTGTGAAAAGAAAATCCCCTTTCGGGTGTGTCAAGCTGATGAGAACTGACGCCGAGGTCCGCAAGCACGCCGTCGAAGCCCTCGGGCGCGTACAAAGCGCGAATGGCGCCGATGTTCAGAAAATTATCGTGTACGACCGTAACGTCCGGCTTGTCCGAAAAGCGGGCTGTCAGCGTTTCAATGGCGTCGGGGTCGCGGTCGATGGCAATAAGACGCCCGGTCGCAAGTTTTTCTTCAATAGCCGCGCTGTGTCCGCCGCCGCCCGCCGTACAGTCGGCATAAACGCCGTCGGGCCGCACGCAAAGGGATTCGATGGTCTCACGAAACAGAACGGGCACGTGACTGAACTCCATTTGGCCCCTTCCTTTCTCAGAAGGCGATCTCCGGATACTCGTCCGCGCCGAGAGCGGCCTTGTCGCCGATGTTCTTTTCATAAGCGGCCTTGTCCCAGACCTCGATGCGGTTGCCGGCGCCGAGCACGACGACGTCGTCCTTGAGCGACGCGTGCTCGATGCACTCCGCTGGGACGACCAGACGGCCGCTGCGGTCCACCGAGACCGGCGAAGTGTCCGAGTAAAAGCGGCGGACCATTTGTCTGCCGGCGTCCGTTTTGGTCAGGGCGGAAAGCGGAGCCGTGATCTGCTCGAAGGTCGCCATATCGTAGATGAACAGGCAGCCCTCACTGGCCTTATAAAGGATCACGTCCGTGCCGAGCGGCTCGCGGAAGCGGGACGGCAGGATGATCCGGTTGGACGCGTCAAGCGTATAGAAGAACTCTCCGAAGTACGCCATTTTCCTCCGCTCCTTTCAGCATTTGCTCTCCGTTTTGCTACATCAGCGTGCAAATTTACGGAATTTCTCGGCATTTCTCTCCGTTGTGAACCTTATTATAAAACAACTGAACGGAAAATGCAATAGGGAAAACCGATTTTTTCTGTCTTTTTTTCGATTTTTTACGATTCTTTTCGCAGGAACGCCGGGACAAAAGGGACGACAGGATTTTAGGGCAAAAAAGGACGAAACACCGAAAAAATATACCGGCGCGCTTTTGGAAAAACGCGGCGTTTTGCTCCGTTTTCGGGCCAGAAAAAACTTTTTTTGAAATTTAATAAAATTAAGATTGATTTAAGGTATTGACTTTATACTGTGAAGCGTAGACAGCGGAAACGCCGGATACCTGAAAAAGACAGCTACCTCGTTTTTCTTCATAAATTATCTCCTCAAAGCAAACGCGCCGGGTACTCCCCGGCGTGTTTGCTTTTATCTGTGTTTTCGTATAAAAAACCGGAGCCGATCGGCTCCGGTCCTTTTGGTTATTCGGCTGTTTTGTCCGGCGTTTCCGAGAAGACGGGCGGCTCCCCCTCCGACGGGAACAGCGTGCAGCCTGTCCGCTGGTAATTCCGGATCATTTTCCGGGCGGTCTCCATGCCCATCCGGAAATACGCCGCCGTGCAGGAAATGCAGCGTCTCGGCTCGGCGGAGCGGTTGACGAGCTTTTTATAAAAGCCCGCGTCCCAGGTATCGAGCGTCTTTCCGCAGACTTCGCAGGTCATGCGTCGCAGATCTCGGCGATGTAGACGGCGCAGTCGTGGGGCTCGAGTTCGACAAACATGCTCTCCTTGACGACGCCCTCGTCCTCGCCCGTAAAGGCGTTGAGAATGCGCAGGCCCTTGCCGACGTTGACCGGGATACCGATGTTTTCGAGCGGCAGCCACGCGCGGTGACGGTCGTCGCGGAAGTTGGTGAACATGACGGCGAACTGATTGTCGGAGAGGACTCTGACGTAGACGTTGCGGTAATTGTCGCTTTCATGCTTTGCGATGAAGGGCGGACGGCCTTCCTCGTCCTGGTTGATACGAAGCAGATGCGGGTTCGTGACGAGCTTCAGGGTCACGTCGTTGATGGAGCGCACGTCGCAGCCGAGCATGAGGGGCGCGGCAAACATGCACCAGAGGGAGAACTGCGTGCGGTATTCGAGATCGGTGCAGCCGGTGGAGCCGACGTTGCCTCTGGAATACATGCCGACCGTGAGCATGTCGATGTCGTTGAAGCAGCCGGGCGCGGAATAGGCGAAGTTGTCAAGCTGGCTTAAAAAGATGTCGCGGAAGGAGACGAAGTTGTCGATGATATCGCCGGTGGAGCGGTACATGCCGGCGCCCGCGGAGCGGATCCACTTGTGGACGTCGTCGCAGCCCCAGTTGCAGGCGGAGAGCATGATGTCCCGTCCCGACGCCTTGAGCGCCATGCTCATTTTGCGGTAAAGCAGAGGGCCGTCGGCGTTTTCGGGCTTGTAGCAGTAGTCGTACTTCAGGAAATCCGCGCCGTCATCGGCAAAGGTACGCGCATCCAGAAATTCATGGTCGAAGGAGCCGGGATAATTGGCGCAGGTGCGCACGCCGGCGCAGGAGTACATACCGAACTTCATGCCCTTGCCGTGCACGTAGTCCGAGACGTCCTTCATGCCCTTCGGGAACTTGACGGGATCGGCGACGATGCGGTCGGTCTCGGGATCGCGCTGGCGCTTGGACCAGCAGTCGTCGATGACAAGATACTCGTAGCCCGCGTCCACAAGGCCCTTTTCGACCATGGCGTCGGCGGTCTCCTTGATCATGTCGGCGGAAATGTTCTCACCGAAGGTATTCCAGGTGTTGAAGCCCATAGGCGGTTTTTTGGGGAACATATCGTGACCTCCTTTATTTGGTGATTTCAGTATAACACACCTGCTTGCCGCTTGCAAGAGCGAAACGGCAAAAGTCGCCGAATCCCGTCAGACGTCCGAAAAACGGCGGCGGGGCTTGACTTTCCCATATTTTCGGATATAATAAGAAAGATCAAAGAAAAGAATCAATTACGGAGTGAATCAAATGAGCTGCACCAACGATTGTTCCAACTGCGCGTCCAAATGCGACAAGGCGGATTTCCGCGAGCCGCCAAACGCCATGTCCGACATTAAAAACGTGATCGCCGTCGTGTCCGGCAAGGGAGGCGTCGGCAAGAGCCTCGTCACGTCCCTGCTTTCGGTCTACGCCCGCAGAGAGGGCTTTGAGACCGCCGTGATCGACGCGGACATTACGGGTCCCTCGATCCCGAACGCCTTTGGCGTCCACCAGAGAGCCGAGGGAACGGATCTCGGCATCCTGCCCGCCGTGACCTCGACCGGGATCAAGATCATGTCCCTGAACCTCCTTTTGGAGGACGAGGGCGCGCCGGTCGTCTGGAGAGGCCCCGTGATCGCTGGAGCGGTCAAGCAGTTCTGGACCGACGTGGTGTGGAACGACGTGGACTATATGTTTGTCGACATGCCGCCCGGAACCGGCGACGTGCCGCTGACGGTGTTCCAGTCCCTGCCCGTCAAGGGCATCGTGATCGTGACGAGCCCGCAGGAGCTTGTCGGCATGATCGTCTCAAAGGCCATGAAGATGGCAAAACTGATGGATATTCCGGTGCTCGGGATCGTGGAGAACTTCTCCTACTTCGAGTGCCCGGACTGCGGCAAGCGGCACGAGATCTTCGGCGAAAGCCACCTCGAAGAGATCGCCGAGGAAAACGGCGTCGCACTGACCGCGCGTCTTCCCATCAACCCCAAATTCGCCGCCGCGGCGGACAAGGGCATGATCGAACTTGCGGACGTGCCGGAAATGGAAGCATTTGCGAAGAAACTGCTGGATTTGTGATCCCCTTATAAAAGCAAAAAGCCGACCTTTAGGGTCGGCTTTTTGATTGGAGACTGGATCAGCAGAAGGGGTTCTCGGTGGGATACGGCAGGGTTTTCGGCTGATTGTAGGCAATATCCTTGACGCCGAGGAAGCGGAAGACCTCAAAGAGCGCCTTGCCGTAATGGCCGAAGGCCACGGCGCCGTGGTGCGGATAGTGCTTTTCGATGAGCACGTGGCGGTAAAAACGTCCCATCTCGGGGATGGCGAACACGCCGATGCCGCC
>CAMVBD010000053.1 GCA_947165615.1 uncultured Clostridia bacterium
AAAAGTCCCGGATTTGTCAAGTCTTTTTTCAGACGGAGAAACCGCAGGGAATCCATGAAAAGAATCCGAAAAACGCTTGCCTTTTTCATTTTCCCATGATAGAATGAAAAAGTGAAATTTCATACAGGAGGGACCCCATATGAAAAAAATCCTTTCCCTTGCGCTCGTTTTCATTATGCTTATAAGTCTCGGCGCCTTTGCCTTTGCCGAGGAGTCCGAGTCCGTCGTCTGCGGCACGGCCGCACAGGTAATGAATTACGTCATCATCAGCAAAGAAAACCGGGTGCCGATGCGCGTGTTCCCCGCCGTGCTCGAAAAAGACGGCGAAACGAAGGACGTGTACTTTATCAGTCTGCTCGGCGTCAAAGGCAACAGAAAACAGGTCAACAGCGCCAAAAACCTGCTGCCCGCCGCGTTCAACAAAAAGAATTCCTATGCCGAGTTCGTGGTGGAAACCATCCGCAAGACCATTCCGGAGGGCAGCGCCCTTGTGTTTGCGTGCCACAGCCTCGGCGGCATGGTCGCGCAGGCCTTACGCGCGGACGCGAGACTCGTTGAAAATTACGAGATCGTCAACGTCCTGACCGCAGGCTCTCCGCTGATCCTTGTCAAAACGCCGACGGAGGGCTCGCTGCAGCGCCTTGCGGACAAAAACGACATCATTCCGCTTTTGAGCCCCGCCACCGTCACAAACCTCAGGCAGCATATCAGATCCGCCTCCCGTGAAGACGGCGGCTACGCCTTTGATCCCGACGGCGCGCACAATCTCTCTTATATGCGGGACGACGTCTGGGGCGCCTATGACGCGCTGGGCGTCAAAAACGGCAGCGCGACCCTGCGTTTTTCGCCGGACGCCATGACCGTTTACGGCGTCGTTGAATAAGATTTACCGTTTTATCCGCGCAGACCGGTCCCCTGAACCGGTCTGTTTTTTTATAAAAATCAAAAAAAATAAAAATTAGACTTGTACTTTTTATAAATATATATTATAATATTCAATCGTGTGATAGCATATCCACTACATTTATATGGAAGGTGCATGTATATGGCAAACGAAAGAACCGAGCGCCCCGTCCGTTCCGATGAGAACGATTACCGCGCCGAGAGAAAAAAGAGACTTGCGAAAGCCGCGAAACAGAAGTCCAAAAAGAACCGCAATTCGACCGACACGATCGCTGCCCTGATCAAAGTGATCGTCTGCCTTGCCGTCGTTTTCGCAATTCTTTGGGGACTTTACATTTTCGGCGTTCCGCAGAAGATCCTGCCCGCGCTGAAAGTCGGGGACAGAACGTTTACCGTTGCGGAATACAATTACTATTATTCCAACGTCTATCAGAGTTACGCGAATCAGGCGAGCCAGATGCAGGAATCCTACGGCTTCAACCTGACCGGCTTTGATTACACCAAGAGCCCGGCGGATCAGACCTTCGGGGACGAGACCTTTGACGTCGTCTTCCAGGACAGAGTCAAGTCGATGCTGGAAGAGCAGTGCTACTACATCGGTCTTGCAAAAGAAGCCGGCATGGAACTCAGCGAGGAACATCTGGCGGAGATCGACTCCACGATCGAGACCTTTGTGAGCAACGCGCAAAACTCCAAAATGTCTCCCGACAGTTATCTGAACGCGATCTATGGAAGAGGCGTGACCAGAAGCGTTCTGCGCAAATGCCTGGAAGAGCAGTTCCTTGCCGAGCAGTATAAAGAAGAGATGCAGAGCGACACGGCTTCCGAACTGACGGAAGACGCCATTCTTGCCGCTTACGAAAAAGACTCCAAGCTCTATGACAGCGTCGACATCCGTCTGTTCGGGCTGAGCCTTCCCACGTCCACAGAACCCGCCTCCTCCGAGGAACCCGCCTCTTCCGAAGAAGCGACCTCCGAAGAAGCGACCTCCGAGGAAGCGACCTCCGAAGAAGCGACCTCCGAAGAAACGACCTCCGAGGAAGCGACCTCCGAAGAAACGACCTCCGAGGAAGCGACCTCCGAAGAACCCGCCTCCGAAGAACCCGCCTCCGAAGAAACCGCCTCCGAGGAACCCGCCTCCGAAGAAACCGCCTCCGAGGAACCCGCCTCCGAAGAACCCACCTCCGAGGAAGTGGATGTTTCGAAACTCACCGGACAGGAAAGACTGGCGTATGAGATGCTTGCACGCGTGACGGATGAAGAGTCCTTTATCAAACTCGCCGAAGAATACGCCGCCGATGCAGACAAAGAGACCTTTAAGGATCCCGACGCGACCCGTCAGATCGGCGTCAAGTACAACACCATCAAAACGAACTTTGACGAGGAGCTTGCCGATTGGCTGTTTGCTTCTGACAGACAGGTCGGCGACAAGCGCGTCTGCAAAAACGACAACTACGTATTCGTCATCATGATCTCCAAGACCGCTTACCGTGAGGACAGCCCGCTCGTCAGCGCAAGACACGTCCTTATCTCCTTTGAAGAGGTCGCCAAAGAACTGAACGAAGGCGAAGACGCCGACACTTCCGTCAAGGAAGAGACCGCCTCCGACGGCACAACGATTTCAAACGAAGGCACGACTTACTCCTCCGCGGTCGTTCTGAAGGCATATGAAGACGCAAAGAAAGTCCTGGACGAATACAACAACGGCGAAAAGACCGAAGACGCCTTTGCCGCGCTCGCCGAGGAATACAGCGACGATACCGCTTCCCTCAAGAGCGACAGCAATACTGTCGGCGGCGGCCTGTATTCGGACATTACGAAGGGCCAGATGGTCGCTCCGTTTGAGAACTGGGTCTATGACGCAGCCCGCAAGACCGGCGACGTCGGCATCGTTATGACGAGATACGGCTGGCACGTGATGTACTTTGTCGGCGCGCACGAAGAGGCGTCCTGGAAAGAGAGCGTCCGCACCGCGCTTGCGACCGAAAAACAGACCGAAGCCGAAGAAGCCGCAAAGGCCGCTTACGAAGGCACCGCAAAGGATTCTCTTTGCATCGCCTGGGCCAAAAAGACTTCCCTTTCTCAGATCGAGAAACTGATCTCCCGCAATTACAGCAGCAACTGAGAACCAGCAACAGCAAAAAGGACCGTTTCAAAAACGGTCCTTTTCATTTTTATTTTGTAATCAGATCAACCGAGATCCGGCGTATCGCAGAATTCGATCTGCGGCTTTTTGAAGCCTTCCGTTTCCAGCACCGTAATGCGGTTATCCCCGGGCTGCAGCCAAGTGGCGGGACAGTAGGCGGTCTTTTGCGGGCCGACCTCCCAATAGCGGGAAAGCGCGCGGCCGTTTACAAAGACGACGCCTTTTTTGAAGCCCGGGAGTTTTACGAACGTGTCCTGCGGCAGGCCGTCGATTTTCAGCGTCCCACGCAGCAGAAGCGGCCGTTTTTCAAAGCGGATGCGGTCGTTTGCTTGGAATTCGGCGTCGTCGACGTTTGTCAGCGGCAGCGGGAAGTTGTCCCAATTGTACAAAAACTGCTGTCCGAGGAGCGCGGGACCGAGCAGTCCCTTGCGATCCCACATTTCGGCGCCGTAATTGACGCGCCCCATGTTTTCGACAAGGACCGTCAGCGTCAGGCCCTCCGGCGGGATCTCCAGTTCCAGGCGCCGTTTTTTGTCGTTGCGGTAGCATACGCCGAGAAAACGGTCGTCGGCAAATACCCAGGCGCGGTCGCGCACCTCCAGATGCAAGTGCTGTTTTTCACGCGGGCCGCGTATAAACGTGCGGTAACAAACAAAGCCGTATCCCTGATCCAGCGCCTCCATCGTCAGCGGCGTCACGCTTTTGACCGGGACGGAAAGCAGCGAAAGGTTATCGAGCAGATCCGCGGTTTCGGTCAGTTGCAGGGTACCGTAAGCATAACGCGGGATCTCGAACGGCAGCGGCGTATCGTTTTCATACCCTCTTGCCGCGAGTGTCTCTTTGAACCGGAAGTATTTCGGCGTCAGACCGCCGTATTCGTTGATCGGCGCGTCGTCGTCATAACTGTTGACGGTCGGCTGGTATTCGTCATAGCAGTTTGCGCCGTTCATAAAGCCGAAGTTTGTGCCGCCGTGCATCATATAGACCGAGACGCTGCCGCCCGCGTCCAGAATCTCCGCGAGACCTTTTGCGGCGTCGTCCGCGTCGCGGGAGTGATGCTCCTCGGTCCAGTGGTCAAACCAGCCGTTCCAGTATTCCGCGCACATCAGGGGTTCGTCCACGGGACGGTGACGACGCAGCGTTTTGAAATTCTGCGTCGCTTTGGAACCGAAATTGCAGGTCGCAAGCACCTCGGGAAGGGTCCCGCCCGTCAGCATCCAGTCGGACGCGCCGTCGGAGGTAAACAGCAGACAGTCGATCCCGTACCGGCGCAGCATGTCGGCAAGGATGCGCAGATATTCGCTGTCGTCGCCGAAACTGCCGTACTCGTTTTCCACCTGCACCATGAGGACCGGACCGCCCACAGTGCACTGCGCGGCGGCGATGATGGGGATCAGGCGAGAAAACCAGCGGTCCACCTTGGAGAGATACAGCGGGTCAGCGCAGCGAAGGCGCAGATTTTCATATTTTAAGAGCCACCACGGAAAGCCGCCGAATTCCCATTCGGAACAGATATAGGGGCCGGGCCGCACAATGGCGTGCAGCCCAAGCTCGGCAATGAGCTCGAGATAAGCGGCAAGATCCAAGTCGCCGGAAAAATCGAACTCCCCTTCCCGCGGCTCGTGCAGGTTCCACGGGACGTAGGTCTCGACGGTATTGAAGCCGCAGGCCTTGATCTTCAGCAGCCGGTCCCGCCAGTATTCGCGCGGGACGCGGAAATAATGCATAGCGCCGGCAACGACGCGAAAGGGCTGACCGTCCAGAAAAAACCGGTCTCCCCGGATCACAAACTCACTCATTCTTGTTTCCTCCGTCGGGTTTTGCGTTTTCAGCGGGATCGTCGTAATTCCGGACGACCTCGAGCGCGAGATCCTTTACCATGTTTTTGAGTTCCGTCGGAAAAACGACGGTGACCTGACTGCCGAACTGCATGATCCACGTCGCGACACCCTTGTTGATGGCGACCTCCGTGCGCAGAAGAAAATGATCCTCGTCAAAGGCCCTTGTGTTGACGCGGTCCCCAAAGCGGTCCAGCATGGGTTCCAGCACCCCGTTTTCGCACTTGAGTTCCACGCTTTCGAGTTTTCCGCTGAACATATTGAAATGCTTGGCGGCGTAATCCGCGGCGTCAAAGCGGTCGCGGTATGGGGACACCTCGTTCATCCAGCGCACCTTTTTATCCAGGATCTCCATCTTTGTGATGCGGTCCAGCCGCAGGTGCATCAGGTTGTCGTATTTCTCGTTATTGGCGACAAGATAATAATGATCGTCCGCCCAGATGAGAGCGTAGGGGCTGAGTATGTGCGTCCTTGTCTCCTTGACCGCAGCAAATTTTTCGTCAATGCGGCGTCTTGTATATTCGACGCGCACTTTTTTGCCGGCTTTGATGGCGGTGTCCAGCCCGTCGATGACGCGGTAGATGGCCTCGTTTTTACTCTTGTTGCGGTTTTCGATGTACACCTGCTGCTTAAGAAGGCCAGCCTGATGGATGCTTGTCTCGGCTTCGAGTTTCGCAAGCAGTTCTTTGGTTTTGGAATACGTGATAAATTTTGCCGACTGGACGGCGTCCAGCAGCAGACGGAGTTCCGGCAGTTGGTAATCACCGGACGCCAGAAAGTAACCGTGCTTGGGCGTCCTCGCTTTGATGATGTCCATGCCGTAGTCCATCAGGACGTCGATATCGTTGTAAATGCTTTTCCGCTCGCACTCCAGGCCGTAGATGTTGCGGAGTTTTTCCTCGATCTCGGCGGCGTTCAGGACGTGCTGTTCGTCGGTATATTTGATCAGAATATCCCGGATATACAGAAGTTTGAGTTTGGAGTTCAGTTTTCCGGCCATGGCGACCCCTCCGACTGCTTTATTTGTTTCCATTATACCGAAAAACACTTGACAATTCAACACTTTGTGCTACAATAATTACAGAAATCTTCGGGGCGGGGTGCAATTCCCCACCGGCGGTACAGTCCGCAAGCCTTTTTGGTTGATTCGGTGAAATTCCGAAACCGACGGTATAGTCCGGATGGGAGAAGATCATACCGGTTTGCTTTTTTCAAAACTTCGTATGAGCGGCCCCGCGAGCATTCGCGGGGCTATTATCTTGAAGATTTCCGAATTCCATTTTGGAGGTCAAAGAAATGTCTACAAAAGCAACGCAAAAAAACCAGACTGCCGTCCTTACAAAAATGACGGTCATTGCCATGCTCTCCGCCGTAGCCGTCGCGCTGCAGTATCTGGAGTTCCCGCTGCCCATGCTGATCCCGCCTTTTATCAAACTTGATTTTTCCGACATTCCGGAACTCATCGGCGCGTTTATTGTCGGCCCCGGCGGCGGCGTGCTGATCGCGCTGATAAAGAATCTGATCCACAGCGCCGTGTCGCAGTCCTTCGGCGTCGGCGAACTGTCCAATTTCCTGCTCGGCGCCGCATTCGCGTTTACGGCGGGCATGATCTACAAACACCACAAGACCAAAAAGGGCGCCGTGATCGGCTGCATTGCCGGTTCCGTCGTCATGGCGGTCGTCAGTCTCATCACCAACTATCTCATCATCTATCCCGTCTATTCCCATGTCAGCGGCAGCAGCAGCCTTGTCGTTACCGTCAGATACATGATCGGGCTGATCCGGGAAAGCGGGGATATTTCCGCAAAAGAAACGCTTTCGCGCGTGCATGAGATCATTTATCATTCGGACGGCATGAACCAGATCGTCGGGATGTACAAGACCATTCTGCCGTCGTCCGATACGCTTGAAAAGAGCCTTTTGATCTTCAACCTCCCGTTTACGCTCGTCAAGGGGATCCTGTGTTCCGCGGTGACTGTTTTTGTCTACAAACCACTGTCGAATCTGATTAAGGAACTCAACAAAAAAATCACCGCGAACAGCAAAAAAAAGTCATAATTGGCCGAAAGAATGTAAAGAATGGACGCCTTTTTCTATTGACAAAATCTTATCAATACTATATAATATCTACAAATTCATAATCCTTATGAAGAGTGGCGGAGGGAACGGCCCTGTGAAGCCCGGCAACCTGTTTATTCAAGGTGCCAAATCCGACGGTTATGCCGACAGATAAGGTCAATTTTCTGCCCGCATGCTACGTGCGGGCTTTTTTATGGAGGAAATCATGGCAAAACACTTTTTTACATCCGAATCGGTGACCGAAGGTCATCCCGATAAGATCTGCGATCAGATCTCCGACGCGATCCTCGACGCGATGCTCGAGCAGGACCCCCTGTCCCGCGTCGCGTGCGAATCCATCTGCACCACCGGCATGGCGCTGGTCATGGGTGAGATCACGACCAGAGCAAACGTGGACATTCCCGCCGTCGTGCGCAAAGCCATCTGCGACACGGGCTATGACAACCCGAACGCCGGGTTTGACGGCAATTCCTGCGCGGTGCTTTGCACCATCGACAAGCAGTCCCCCGACATTTCCATGGGCGTCAGCGCCTCGCTGGAGTTGAAAAACGGCGAGGAGGACGAACTGAACCTCAACGGCGCCGGCGATCAGGGCATGATGTTCGGCTATGCCTGCAACGAGACGCCGGAGCTGATGC
>CAMVBD010000054.1 GCA_947165615.1 uncultured Clostridia bacterium
CGCGGTGCAGTTGGGCGCGTAGCCGGTCACTTCGCCGGTGGAGGGGTTGTGCAGTTCGTAATACTTTTCAGTCGTGGATTCCACGTACTGATTGTTGATGAAATACTTGAGTTTTTCTGCCATGGTTTTCTCCTTTTATTTCGATCAAAGACCGGCCTTCTCGCGGATGTATTTTCTCGCCTTGATCGCGTATTCGAGCGGGTTCGCGATCGCGGGATCCTGCTCGGCTTCGACGAGAACGTAGCCTTCGTAGTCGTTTTCGGCAAGCACGTCAAAAATGGGGCCGAAGTCGATGGCGCCGTCGCCGGGGACCGTGAAAGTGCCGAGCCGCACGCCCTGCAGGAAGCTGAGATGCTCCGCCTTGACCTTTGCGATGACTTCGGGGCGGATGTCCTTGAGATGGACGTGCTTGATGCGCTTTGCGTACTTTTTGAGGACGGCCATATAGTCCTCGCCGCAGTAGGCGAGATGGCCGGAGTCAAACAGCAGGCTGAAGAGTTCCGGATCGGTATTCTCCATCATGCGGTCGATTTCCTCGGCGGTCTGCACCACGGTGCCCATGTGGTGATGGAACGTCAGCGCGATGCCCATGTCCTTTGCGACCTTGCCCAGTTTGTTGAGGCCGGTGCAAAGGCGGTCCCACTCTTCGTCGTTCATGACGTACTTCGCTTCGAAAATCGGAAGGTCCGTGCCCTGAATGGAGTGGCCCTGTTCGGAAATACCGACGACCTTGGCGCCCATTTCCTTCAGGAAGGTGATGTGTTTGATGAAATCGGCCTCGACTTCCTCATAGGGCTTCGTGGTCAAAAAGGCGGAGAACCACGCGTTGCAGATCTGCATGCCGCGCAGGTCGAGCGCTTTTTTGAGTTCGACGGGGTCCTTGGGGTACTTGTTGCCCACTTCGCAGCCCGTAAAGCCTGCGAGCGCCATTTCGGAGACGCACTGCTGGAAGGTGTTTTCCGCGCCGAGATCGGGCATGTCGTCGTTGGTCCAGCCGATGGGCGCAATGCCGAGTTTCACTTTGTTTTTGTCAAGCATCAGTATTTCCTCGCTTTGCTTAAATTTTCTGCTTTTATTTTGTAAGCTTCCTGGACGGAAGGCTTATTGCTGGTGGAAGCCAGTCCCGTATGCCACCACGCGCCGTAGCCGTCGGTCATAGTCTTCGGCAGGACTTTGACGTCGATGAGGGTGGAAACGGTCTGCTTTTTGGCGTCCTCGATCGCATATTCGAGCTCCTCGAGCGTATGGACGGAATAGGCCTTGCAGCCGTAGCCCTCGCCGACCTTGGCGTAGTCGATATGGAGAAGGGAGCCGAGAAGGTCGCCGTTATTGTCGCGTTTTCTGAACTCGGTGGCAAGGTTGCCGATGCCGTTGGACATTTGCAGGTTGTTGATGCAGCCGAAGCCCGCGTTATCGAAAAGGACGACGTTGATCTTCGCGTTCTCCTGCAAAGAGGTGACAAGTTCGGAATGGAGCATCAAAAACGCGCCGTCGCCGACAAAGGCGTAAACCTCCTTGTCGGGCTTTGCGAGCTTGGAGCCGAAGGCGCCCGCGATCTCGTAGCCCATGCAGGAATAGCCGTATTCCATGTTATAGGAATCCTTCTCGTCGGTGGTCCACAGCCGCTGCATGTCGCCCGGAAGAGACCCGGAGGCGGCGACCGCCACGGCGTCGGGGGCAATCAGCGAACGGATCTTCAGAAGCGCCTCGGTCTGGGTCAGAGAAGAGCCGAACACCTCGATGAACTCGGGGATGGTCGCCTCATATCTTGCTTTGATAAGCGGCTCGAAGCCCTCGCCGTAGTGGTAGTCGGCAAGTCTTTGCACTTCCTCGTCCCACGCCTTTTTGACATCCGGAATCTCGGTCGTATAGGCGGTCCGATAACCGGATTCAGCCAGTTGTTCGCCCAAGCGCGTCAGGGCGAGTTTTGCGTCCGCGACGCACTTGACGGCGTCGAGTTTATAGGCGTCGAAGCGGTCGGTATTGATCGTGACGAATTTTGCGTCCGCGCGGAACAGAGATTTGGAGGCGGTGGTAAAGTCGGAGAAACGGGTGCCGACGCCGACGATGACGTCCGCTTCCTTTGCGATGGCGTTGGCAGGCGCGTTGCCGGTCACGCCCACGCCGCCGAGATTGAGCGCGTGGGAGGAGTGCACGGCGGATTTTCCGGACTGCGTTTCGGCAAAGGGAATGTTGAAGGCTTCGCAGAATTGTTCGAGCGTTTCACCCGCTTCGGAATACCGCACGCCGCCGCCTGCGATGACAAGCGGCTTTTTGGCGGCAAGCAGCGCCTCGGCGATGTCATTCAGTTCTTCGGCGTTCGGCGTGATGCGGGCAATGCGGTGCACGCGTTTTGCGAAGAAGGATTCGGGATAGTCGTAGGTCTCCCCTTCCACGTCCTGCGGCAGCGCGATGATGACGGCGCCGGCGTTGGCGGTGTCGGTCAAAGCGCGCATGGCGTTGATCATGGCGCTCATGAGCTGTTCGGGACGGGTGATGCGGTCCCAGTACCGGGCGACCGGACGGAAGGCGTCGGTGGTCGTGATAGACAGGGAGTCCGCCTGCTCAAACTGCTGCAGCACGGGGTCTGGCTGACGGGTGGAGAAGGTGTCCGCCGGGAACAGCAGCAGCGGGACGTTGTTGACGGTCGCGGTGGCTGCGGCTGTCACCATGTTGGCGGAGCCGGGGCCGATGGAGGACGCGCAGGCGATGATCTTGCGGCGGTTGTTCATTTTTGCAAAAGCCATGGCGGCGTGCGCCATGCCCTGCTCATTTTTTCCCTGGAAGACCCTGAGGCTGCCGGGGTCTTCATCCAGCGCCTGACCGAGACCGACCACGATCCCGTGGCCGAAGACCGTGAAGATCCCCTCCACGAACTTGGTCTCCTGTCCGTCAAAGGAAACGTACTGATTGTCAAGGAACTTTACAAGGGCTTGCGCCATCGTCATTTTGGGCATGATAAAGCAGTCCTTTCTATATTTTTATCCGTTTACGAGCCATTTGTGCTCTTCGTCCACAAAGCGGGTGGTCTTGTACCACGGATCGTTCGGAAGGTGGCGGATCATCCAGACGTAATACATTTCGTAACCGGGCGCGGCGGCCTGCTGATGGGATTTGCCGGGCTCGATATAGCAGGCGGAGCCGTTTGCGGTCTTATAGACGTCGTCGCCGTTGAAGCAGGCGCCGAAGCCCTGCGGCTTGTCGAATTCGTAATAATAGACCTCGGGCTGCGGATGGTGGTGCGGCGGATAACTGCTCCACTTGCCGGCTTTGGTAAAGACTTCGCCGAGCACCATGTTGGAATCGGGCTCGTTGTCGGGGTCGAACATGGTAGACACGACGCGGTGTCCGGCGCCGCCCCACTGCCCCTTGCCGAACTCCTGATACAGGCAGTTTTCGGGCGTGTAAAAACGCGGCGCCCACGTTTTGTCGTTGTCGGTCTGCTGGATGATGATGCGGCTTTCCTCCACGGCTTCCACAGTGAAAGCGGTACCGCGGCTGACGTGCAGCGTCCAGGGCTTGAGGTCAAAGGGGTTTTCACGCGCGCAGTCCTCGCACCGGTCGTCCCAGCGGAATTTTACGCGTCCGGCAAGCAGCAGGACGGCGGTCTCGAGCGTGTCGGAACAGAATTCGAGCGTCTGACCGGGCTGCAGGATGCGCACCCAAATATTCATGCCCATGTCGGCATGAACGCCGTCCATTTCACAGACGGTCTTTACGTTGTTCTCGTCAAATTTCAAATATTCGAGCATACTTACACCCTCGCGACCATTTCGCCGTATTCTTCCTTTTCTTTGCGGATGAATTCACGCACTTCGTCCGCGGTCGGCATGTCCTCGCTGCACGCGTGGGACGCGACGAGCATGGCGGCGGAAGCGGAGCCGAACTCCAGGCAGTCGATGATCTCTTTGCCTTCAAAAAGGCTGTAAAGGAACGAAGACGTGTAGCCGTCGCCGCCGCCGAAGGACTTGAGGAGCTTGACCGGGAAGGGACGGATGGAAAAACTCTGTCCGTCGCAGGTATAGGCGGTGGAGCCCTCCTTGCCGTGGGTGACGATGACGATCTTGGCGTTCTTTTTGTGCCAGTAGGCGGCGGAAGAGACGTCCGTTCCGTCAAGGCCGAGAAGACCTTCCGCGAAATCGTACTCCTCGCGGGAGCCGATGATCATGTCCGCCTCGTTTGCGACGATGGAATAGTAAACGGCGATCTCGTCCGCGTTTTTCCAGTTGTAGGGACGGTAGTCCAGCACGAAGATCAGGGGGATGTTGTTCTTTTTGGCAAGGTGCATGGCCTTGAGCGCGGCTTCCCGCGAGGGGCTTTCCGCCAGCGCGACGCCGGAGATCAGCACCGCGGCGCCCTCTTTGATATAGTCCTCGTCGATATCGCAGGGCTCCAGTTTAAGGTCTGCGGCTTCATTGCGGTACATGACGATGGAACTCTCGGTCGCGCTTTTGATCTCGGTAAAGGTCAGACCGATCTTTTCGCCGTTTTTGCAGCGGACGATCCGGGAGGTGTCGATTCCTTCCTTATCAAAGTAATCGGTCACGAAGGTGCCGAACTGATCGTCGGACACGCGGGCGAAGAAGCCGCACTTTTTGCCGAGCCGCGCAAGGCCCACCGCGATGTTTGCGGGAGAGCCGCCGAGGTAGCGCTTGAAGGTGGTGCTCTCGTTCAGGGGGCAATAGTAGTCGACGGGATTGAAGTCCACGGCGACGCGCCCGACTAAAATGAGATCGTACTTTTTGGTCTTGTCGAATGTGATATACTGCATAGGAAGTTCCTTTCCTTTTAATTTGCTGTGCGGATCGCTTAAAGCGGACGGGAGAACACGGCGATATGCCGCAGGACGTTCTTCTTCACGGCTTCGGCGTTCAAAGCGGAAAGCCGGAAATAATCGGGCGTTTCAACGCTTTCCGTGTAGGCCTTGGAGGCGTTTGCGAGCGCGTCGAAACTGGCGGTGGCGATGTTGATTTTCCGGATGCCGAGCGAAATCGCTTTTCGGAACTGTTCGTCCGAAATGCCGGTGCCGCCGTGCAGGACCAGGGGCGTATCCGTGATCTTGTCGATCTGTTCCAGAATATCAAAGCGAAGGCTGGGCAGAACGGGATAATTGCCGTGCGCGTTGCCGATGGCGACGGCGAGCGCGTCGACGCCCGTCTCCCTGCAAAAAATCTTTGCGGCTTCGGGGTCGGTGCAAAGGATCTTGTGCTCCGCCGTGTCCCCCTCGTTGCCGCCGACGACGCCGAGTTCCGCTTCCACCGTTACGCCGTACTGAGAAGCGATGGCGACGACCTCTTTGGTCTTTTGAATATTCTCTTCAAACGGCAGGAGCGAGCAGTCGAGCATGACGGACGTAAAGCCGTAGTCGATGGCTTCGCGGATGCATGCGAGCGTCAGACCGTGATCCAGATGCACGGCGATGGGGACAGACGCGCGCTTTGCGGCGGAGACCATCATGGGCGCCATCAGGTGCAAAGGCGACGACGCCAGACGCTTTTCGGCGATCTGAAGAATAATGGGCGTATTTGTCTCTTCCGCGGCGGCGACGGCGCCGAGGACCATTTCCATATTGCCGACGGAAAACGCGCCGACGGCAGTCCTTGTTTCCTCTGCTCTTTTGAGCAGGTCTTTCATGGGTACTAACATATCTTACTCCGTTTCGATGCGGGGAGCGCCCCCGACGGTTTCTCTTAAAAATACAAGCAGGTCCTGAAACACTTTTTCGCGCCCGTCCTCATGCAGGATCTCATGGCGCAATGCGGGATAGATGACGACCTCGGGAACGGTCCCCGCCGCCATGTAAAGGTCGGAGGCGTTGATGACGCCGCGCCCGAACAGACCAACGCTGTCCTTGCCGCCGGACAGGAACAAAAGCCGAAAGTCCTCCGACATGCCGACGCTGTTGACGGGGCGCGAGCCTTTGATCAGGAGGGAGAGCATCTCCCCTGACATTTCCGCGGTCTGATGAAAGCCGAGCAGCGGATCGCCGATATAGTCGGCCAGCGCCGTTTCGGACGACGACAGCCAACTCAGTTCGCTGTCGTCCTTATACAGGCGTCTGGTCAGCTTGCCGAACACGGTCGGCAGCGCGGCGGAGGCGCTGACGGAGGGCGGCAGAAGTTCCAGAAGACGTTTTGCGCCGTCCTCAAAGACGCATGCCCAGTCCGGGAGCTGGGACGTACCGATGAGCGCCGCGCCCGCGAGCGCGGAGGAATGGCTGCGGCAGTAGATCCTTACCATAAAGGACCCGACCCCGACGCCGATAAGGACCTGCGGCAGGCCGGGAAAGCGTTTTTCCATGAGTCTGCGAAGCGTGTCGACGTCCCTGAGCATGGAGAGGTGTTCGCCCGGGAGCACGGCGCCGCGCGCGGCGTCTTCGGCGACGGAAAGCCCCGTGCCGAGGTGGTCCGCCCCACAGACGACAAAGCCCTCCTTTGCGAGAAAACGGGCCAGTTCGTCATAGCGGCCCATATGGTCGTCAAAGGAAGGCACAATTTGTACAACGCCGACAGGGCTGACTTTTTCGTCAGCCCAAATCAGCGTACGGATTTGATCGCGATGGTTATCGGAGGGGAAATACCCCTGTTTTTTGATGATCGCCATGAATGCTCAGTTTTTCTCCCACAAATAGACTCTGGTCTCCCACGGACGCAGCGTGAAGCCGTTGCCGACCGCTCCGGCGTCGTTATAGTTGCAAAGCGCGAGTTTTCCGCCGTCCAGACAAAATTCGTCCGGCGCGGTAAAGCGCACGTTTTCGTCGGAGAAGTTATTGACGACGAGGAGTTTATCCTCCCCGAGGAAGCGTCCGTAGACGAAGAGCTTGTCGGAGTCCTTTTCGTACTCTTCGTACGCGCCGTAGATCACGACGTCGTGCTCTTTGCGGAACCGGAGCAGCTTGCGATAGTAATTGAGGATGGAATCGGGGTCCTTTTCCGCTTCCTCGACGTTGATCTCGGTATAATTGGGATTGATGTGGAACCAGGCCTTTTCGCCGGTCGTGAAGCCCGCGTTCTTTTCGGCGGACCACTGCACGGGCGTGCGGGCGTTGTCGCGGGAGGCGTAATGGACAAGGTCCATGGCCTTCTTTTCGCCGAGGAGCTTTTTGGCGACCTGATAGTTATTGAGCGTGGAGACGTCCACGTAGTCGTTGATGTTGTCGAGCGGGAGGTTCAGCATGCCGATCTCCTGCCCCTGATAGATGAAGGGGGTGCCGGACTGGCAGATGTACATGGTCGCAAGCAGTTTCGCGCTCTCTTTGCGGTATTCGACCGACCCGTAGCGGTTGATGATGCGGGGCTGGTCGTGGTTTTCGATGTAAAGCGCGTTCCACGCCTTGCCGTACAGGTCCTCCTGCCAGCGGGTGTAGACCTTTTTGAGTTTTTTGAGGTTGAACCCGGTTTTAAGCCAGGAATAGAACAGGCAGTCGGCTCCCATATGCTCGAAATGGAACATCATGTTGAGCTGCTGGTCGGGGCCTTCGGCGATATGGTGCAGCGCTTTTTTCGTCGTCATCATGGGCGCTTCGCCGACGGTCATGCAGTCGTACTTTGACAGGACGTCGTTTTTGAACTCCATGAGATATTCGTCGAGATGCGGGCCGTGCA
>CAMVBD010000055.1 GCA_947165615.1 uncultured Clostridia bacterium
GGGCTTTCCCGCCATTCCTTTTTCCGTATTGCGGCGAATGACGTCGGCAAGGACCGTTTCCACGGTCTTTCTCAGGGCCTGCAGCCCTCGCCCTGTGCGGGAATCCGCCGAAATGGCGGCGCAGCCCTGTTTTTCAAAAAAAGAAAGCCAGGCCCGCGTCGTGTTCTCGTCCGCGAGATCGGCTTTGTTGAGTATGATGATGCGCGGCTTTCTGTCGATCAGTTCCAAAAGTTCCGGGTTTGTACTCGAAAGCGGGATGCGCGCGTCCTTGAGTTCCACCACGGCGTCGACCAGCGGCAGATCTTCTTTGATGCGCCGCCGGGTTTTTGCCATATGCCCCGGAAACCACTGGACCTGTTTGCCGCCGGTCTCAGGCGTCTGATTTTTGTCAGTCATCTTGCTGCGGAAAATTGTAATACACGTTCTTCTGCTCGCCGAGGCGCAGCTGCACCTTGCCGAGCAGGTGGTCGACCTCTACAAAGCCGAAGTAGCGGGAGTCCAGCGAGTCGCCGCGGTTGTCGCCCATCAGCATGACCTGCCCTTCCGGCACGGTCTGCACGCCCGGATACAAGGTGCCGCCGCGAATGGCGCCGGACGTGGAGCCGGGTTTTGCGTACGTATCTTCGGCAAGTCTGACACCGTTGACGTAAACGTCGTCGTTTGCGCCGAATTCCACCGTATCGCCGCCCACCGCGATCACACGCTTGACAATGGCGCCGTGCGTGCCCGCGATCTCTTTTGTGCAGATCACAATGTCGCCGTAGGTCGGTTCGTTGTAATAGGGGGTGACCAGCAGCCAGTCGCCTTCAAACAAGGTGTCGTTCATGGATCTGCCTTTTACGCCGACCATGCGCACGCAGAAAGAAAAGGCGATCGCAAGCAGCGTTATGGAGGACACAAGGACGGATACCGCATCGTAGACAAAACCGCGCGCGCCGTATCCGCGTTTGCCTTCCTTATTCTTTTTCGTTACGGTTTCCGTCTCGGGAACTTTTGTTTCGTTCATTTTCGCACCGGCTTTCTGAAAAACTGGAAGAAAAGCAAAAGCGGGGACACGACCGTGCCCCCATCCGCCTTATTTAAGCGCTTCTTTGACTTTTGCGGCCTTGCCGACTCTGCCTCTGAGATAGTACAGCTTCGCTCTGCGGACCTTACCTTTTCTCACGACCTTGACGTCCGCGACGTTGGGGGAGTGGACCGGGAAAACTCTTTCCACGCCTACGCCGTAGGACAGTCTGCGGACGGTGAAGGTCTCGGCAACGCCGGAACCGCGCTTGGCAATGACGGTGCCCTCGAAGGACTGGATTCTTTCCTTGTCGCCTTCACGGATCTTCACGTCGACCTTAACGGTATCACCGATCTCAAATTCGGGAGTCGCCTCTTTGAGGCAGCCTTCTGCAATTAACTTGATAGCGTCCATTCTAAAAAACCTCCGTTTTGATTTTCAGACGTTCTTACGCTGTTTCAGGTTACAGCCAGAGGACCGCCCGCCTTAGTTGTTGACACTAATCGCAGTGAGGGGAGTTCCACACTCACATAAGCCTAATCATATTATCACACGCCGAGCGGTTTGTCAAGCCTTTTTTTTGCGCGGCATCGGGTCATACGACGACTTCTTCCACTTTTCCGCTGATTTTTTTTCCGATGAACATGCCGCCGTTTTCCGCAAAACGCTCCGGCGCGTCGGAGACGTAGAATTCGATCTGTCCCGGCTCCTCCGATGGGTTCAGAAGATCCAGCCCCTTTAACGTCCGGATCAGCGTTTCGGTCGAGGCAAAGCCGGAACTGATGAGCTTGACGTCCGGCAGCAGTTTTTCGATCACGTCGTACAGCAGGGGATAGTGCGTGCAGCCGAGGATCAGAGTATCGGCGCCCGCCTTCTTGATCGGCGCCAGATAGTCCCGCAGGACGCTTTCGACGACAACGTCACCGGGCAGAAAGCGGCCTTCCTCCACCAGCGGGCATAACAGGGGACAGGGGACGGAAATAACGCCGCAGTCCGGCGCAAGGCTGTGGATCACGGTCTCGTAAGCCCCGCTTTTGATCGTCGCCTTTGTGCCGATCACGCCGATTTTCCGGTTTTCGGAAAGACGCGCCGCCATTCCGGCAGCGGGCTCGACGACGCCGATGATCGGCAGGTCGTACAGCTTTTCCATTTCGGTGCGCGCCATGGAGTCCGCCGTGTTGCACGCGATGCAGATGGCCTTGACGCCGTGCGTCAGCAGAAAGTCGATGTCGCTTTTCGCGTATTTGATGATGGTCTCCTTCGAGCGGTCGCCGTAGGGTACGCGGGCGGTGTCTCCGAAATACACGATATTTTCATGGGGCAGGTGCTCCATGATCTTTTTGACGACTGTCAGGCCGCCGAGTCCCGAATCGAACACGCCTATCGGGCGATTGCGTTTATCCATAGCGTTCTTATAAAGCGTTTACAAGTGTTTTGAAGTGCTCGCCGCGCTCCTCAAAACAGGAATACTGGTCGTACGAACTTGTGGTCGGGGACAGCAGTACCACGTCGCCGGGAACGGCAAAGGCCTCGGCTTTTTCAAGCGCTTCCGGTAAGTCTTTGCACAAAATGCCGGTGTTGTCCGTCAGTTCCCGGATCAGCCGTTCGCCGCAGGCGCCGTAGCCGACGACCTGCCGGACACCCGGCAGATACGCCTTCAGCGGCTCAAACGACAAGCCCTTTTCATATCCGCCCGCAAGCAGGATGACAGGGGCGGAAAAGGCCTTGAGCGCCGTGACGGTCGCGTCCACGTTCGTGCCCTTGGAATCGTTATAATACCGGACGCCGTCCTTTTCGCGCACAAATTCAATGCGGTGCTCGACGCCCTTGAACGCGGAAACGACGCGGGTGATGAGATCCTCATGGATGCCCAGCGCCAACGCGGCGCCGACACCGGCTAAGACGTTCTGCACGTTGTGGCGGCCCACGATCTTCAAAAGGCTCAGCGGGAACAAAAGCCTCCCATCGGCGTATACAAAGCGTTCGTCCGCCCAGATATCCGCCGTTGTTTTTGTGCTGAACGTCCGGATCTTTGCCGGAACGGGCAGTTTTTCGGTGTATTCTTTCAGCAGCGGATCGTCGACGTTCAAAAGGAAGGTGTCCTCTTTCGTCATATTCTCATACACGCGGCACTTGGAGCGGTAGTAATTGTCCTCGCTTCCCATAAAATCGAGGTGGTCCGGCGCAAGATTCAGGATCACGGCGATCTCGGGGCGGAAATGGACGATATCGAGGAGCTGGAAATTTGAGATCTCCAGCACGATATAATGCCCTTCGTTGTGGAGCAGATCGTTTTCGAGGACCGTTTCGCACAGCGCGGTGCCGATGTTGCCGGTCACGTGCGTCGTATCGGGATGGGCAGCTTTTATGATTTCATAAAGCAGAGTCGCGGTCGTCGTTTTTCCGTTGGTGCCCGTCACGGCGATATAGTGCTGCGGCGCCGCGACGGAAAACGCAAGTTCGATCTCTGTAATGACCGGAATGTTTCTCTCCCGGAGCCTGCGCACGAACCAAAGATTGCCGTTGATGCCGGGATTCTTGACCGCGAGGTCGTAGTCCTGTTCAAAGACGTCCGGCGTCTGCGCCGCAAGCTCCACGCCAAGGGCTTTAAGTTCCTCTCTCTGAGGGATCTGGTCGGCAGATTTCGCCTCGCTGACAGTGACTTCGGCGCCGAGTCTGCGTAAAAGGCGCGCCGCCGCCATGCCGCTGCGGGCAAGACCGAGGATCAGTATTCTTTTTCCGTTGTAGTTTTCCATGTTGCCTCCGGGGATAACAGCCGGTCGATGGCTTCAACCGATTTAATTAAGGTTATTATATACATACTTTACTTTATACTATAATAATACAAAAGCGACAAAAGTCAAGGGGTATTTTTTGTGCGCCGGTCCTCCCGTTTGGATTCTTATTGATAAACGATAAAAATGTCTTCAATTCGGTTACAAATTGTAATCTTTTTGGGGGCTGGTTTCATTTTTATGAAAACTACACAAAAACAGTGTTTTGAAAAATGGAATAAAATGGAACTTCTTGCGGAATCCGAAGCCCAAAAAATGCTTTTGTCAAAATTTTGTCAAATTGCCTTGTGCAAAGTAACTAATTTTTTGAAAAATGAAGATTTGACTTTTTATGGGGCTTTGCATATAATGGCCGTGTTCTTAGCCTATGATTCTATCGAGGGGCTCAAAAGGCGCTTTTTTGTGCGCCGCCTGCCCGATAAATGAAAGGGACGGAGTCAATTTTATGTTTGCTTGTAACAGAAAGGACCGATGTGCCGAGGTCAAAGAGACCGGCAGGATCATTCAGGAATCCGCATACGAGGGACGAAACGCGTTTCGTCGTGTGTGCGCGCTCAGCGCGGCAGCCCTTACCGTTGCGGCGGTGCTGACAAGCGCTCCCGCGGGTATGGACCGTACGGTCCACGTTGACCTGGACGACGTTCGAAGCCCCGCATATCTGTCCGAATACACCGGCGAGCCCGCCGTAAAACCTGACGAGACGTTGACCGTCGCGCGGGTCAAAGAGGTCGAAATCGTTGACCGTGCGGTCGAGGCGCTGTATAATATGGACGTGGATAACGCCCGCAGCGAAGGAAGCCCGGTCATCCGCACGCTGTCTTCTTACGTTTCCGCAATGACGGATGAAGAAGTCAGCGCCATATTTGCGGAACGCGAGGCGGAAGCCGAGCGTCAGCGGCTGGCGGAAGAAGAGGCCGCGCGCAAAGCGGCGATCCGCTCGTATACGACGACTTACAATTACGTCGGTCTCAATACCAACGGCATTCCGATGTCGCAGAAGGTTCCGTCCATTCCGATCGAACTGGATGAAAACGGGGCGCCGCTCCATTATTCCTACTGCATTACGGATATCGCGACGGCCTATACAAACGATCCCATCACCTCCACCGGTACGGTGCCCATTCAGGGGACGGTCGCGGTCGACCCCAGGATCATCCCGTACGGCACGCGGATGTATATCACCTCCGCCGACGGGCGGTATGTGTACGGCTACTGCGTGGCCGAGGATACCGGCGGGTTTATTTATCTGCAAAACGGCCCTGCCGCCGATCTGTTCATGTATTCCGAAGCGGACTGCGATCAGTGGGGCTGGCGCATGGCAAAGATCTATATCCTTGCCTGACCGACATAAAACAACGGAGACTGTCCGAGAACGGTCTCCGTTTTTTTTACCTGTTTCCGGAAAAATAAGCCCATAGATCGCAGACCCAGTCCCACACCTTGACCCGGACGGCAAACGAGCCCTCCGGTTTCAGGATCTTCATTTCGTCGTCCGTAAAATAGGCTTCCTCCGCCTCTTGGGTAACGGCGGGCAGACACAGAGGGG
This sequence comes from uncultured Clostridia bacterium, assembly GCA_947165615.1. Lineage (GTDB taxonomy): Bacteria > Bacillota > Clostridia > Oscillospirales > Acutalibacteraceae > RUG806. The sequence continues at coordinate 5,348 of CAMVBD010000055.1, forward strand.
GAAACATCACGCACCACCAGTTGTGTCCCGCGCCCTCGCCCAAAACGACGCGAACGGCCTTGTATCGTCCTGCCGGAAGCGTCAGATCGTTATACTGTCTGGCAGGAAAGTCCTCCGTCACGATCTCAGTTTTCACACCGTAGTCCATCCCGTTTGCCCGCAGTGTATCGGCTGCGGCGCCGTTGATCGTATCCAGGTGCTCGCTGAGCCGTGCCTCCGCGTCGTCTGCGGTGACGCTGCCGTCAAAAAAGTCCGCGGCGGCGCGCAGAACGGCGTCCCGAACCAGGAGCTTTACCGCCTGATCCGCCTCGGCGTCGGAATTGGCGATCACGTGCAGACGCAATACGCGGCTTTGCAGCGCGCTGACCGTCCGCGCCTGATCCGCCAGACTGACAAGCACAAGACACAGGGCTAAGAAACCGACGCAAAGGAGTTCAAGTCGTTTGGAATGCTTTATGTTTTTTTCCATATAAAAAAGTCCTTTCTTCGTTTGACAGAAGTATGGGACTTTTTTTTACGTTTATGCAAATATTTCCACAGAGCGGTGTTTTGTCGTTGCGCAAACCGCAAAGAACTGTTTGCGCAAAGCCGCCAGCGTTGCGGCCTCGGCGTCCTCTTTCCTGCAAAACAGGCCGAACACGGCGGAGCCGGACCCGGATACGGAGGCGTAAAACGCGCCGCTCCGCCGCAGAAGCGCCAGCATTTCCGGATAAGCCTCGTGCGGCGCCAGCGTTTCAAAAACGTTTGCGGCATACCGCAGCGCGGTCTGCGCGTCGCCTGCTTTCAGATAATACAGGACGGCGTCGTTATCCGGATGGGAAAGTGGCGCGCCGGTATCGAATTTCCGGTAGGCGTCCTTTGTGGATACACCGGTGTCGGGCTTCAGAAGTACGACGTCGGCGTCGACGTGCGGAAGAGGAGACAGGACCTCGCCCACGTTCAGACAAATGGCTGTCCCGCCGGACAGGCAAAACGGTACGTCCGCGCCGACCTGCAGCGCCAGCGCGGCAAGCGTCTCTTCTGACAGCGGCAGGCCGTAGGCGGCGTTCAAAAGCCGCAGTACCGCCGCCGCGTCCGCGCTGCCGCCGCCGAGTCCCGCCTGACTCGGGATGTTCTTTTGGATCTCTATTTCCGTTTCGGGCGCCTTTTTGATCGCGTCATAAAACAGTTTCGCGGCAACAAACGCGGTGTTCCTGTCGTCTGTCGGAACGTCCGGCGCGTCGCAGCGCAGGAAAAGGCCGGGCGTCCCGGTCTGCAAACGGACCCGGTCGCAAAGAGAGACGCTCTGCATGACGGTATTCAGCGCATGATAGCCGTTCGGCAGGACGGACGTGATATCCAATGACAGATTGATTTTCGCATAGGCGTTGGCGTAAAGGATCATTTGTAATCACCGGAAATATTGTAGCACGGTTTTCTTTTTTTGTATAGCCCCTTTTCATTTTTCTTCTTTTGGTGTACAATAAGAAGGAACAGCAGGAAAGGAGTCCGGATTATGAGCAGCCTCATTGATCTGCACGTTTATACCAACAATTCTCAGGGGGCCAAGGACAAGGTCAGCCTGATGTGCGAAACGGCCGTCGAAAAAGGACTCAGAGCCGTCGCGTTTACGGATGTGATCGAACTCGACCGCTTTGAGGAAACCGAATGCCGCCGCCGTCTGCGCCACGCCTATTTCGATATGGTCAAAGCAAAAACGTTGTTCTTCGACCAGTTGTCCGTCTTTTACGGAATCGAGCTCCGGCAGGCGTTTCTGGATCGGGAACGCGCTCAGCAGATCGTGGATTCCCATACCTACGACATCGTTTTGACGCGGGTCACGCGGCTCGGGGACGGACGGGAGGTCCGTTTTCAGCCGGACATGACTCAGGAGGCGTTCAACAGCCTTTCCGCCGCTTACGCCGAGGCGCTGCTCGAGACCGTCCGGCAAACGCCCTTCGACGTCGTATGCGGACTCTACGCGCCCCTAAGGAATTCTCCTTTGGATTTTACGTTTTTCGGAGAACGGCTGAAGCCCGTCCTTAAGGAGATCGCCGTCAGGGAAAAGGCCATCGAGATCCACACAAAGGACGTGCTCGGAAGCGACCGCCTGCGCGACCTCGGTTTTTCTCTCCTGACCGAATTCCGCGCCGCCGGCGGGCAGTATGTGACCATCGGCACCGGCCGCCGCTACCCCGCT
>CAMVBD010000056.1 GCA_947165615.1 uncultured Clostridia bacterium
GACGTCACGCTTCTTCTGGACGAAGCGGCGGCGGGGAAACTCACGAGATAAACGACAAAAAGAGAAAGACCGTTTCGGGCATAGACCCGGAGCGGTCTTCATTTTATTTGGATTTTGGTCAGAAGCCGCGCTCGTCGAGCGGGACGTAGGGGCTTTTTTGCGCGACGCTGCGGTAGGCGGGGCGCATGATCCGTCCGCCGGTCAGGACCTCCTCGATGCGGTGGGCGCACCAGCCGGAGATGCGCGCGATGGCGAACAGGGGCGTCAGAAGGTCGTCCGGGATGCCAAGCATGTGGTAGACGAGGCCCGAGTACATATCGACGTTGGCGCAAAGGGGATATTCGAGGCCCTTGCGCTCCTGAATGAGTTTGCCGCCGACGCGCTCGATTTCGCTCATCAGGCGGAAGTCCTCGGCCTTGCCGTTTTTTTCCGCCATTTGGCCTGCGTATTTTTTGAGCAGCAGGGCGCGGGGGTCCGATTCGGTATAGACCGCGTGGCCGAGGCCGTAGATCTTGCCGGAGCCGTCGCCCGCCTTGCCGTCGAGGATCTTTTCGAGATAGGCGCGCAGCACGGTCTCGTTTTCGGGGTCGGGCAAATGGTCGCGCACGTCGTAGAACATATCCACCGCCGCCTTGCTGGCGCCGCCGTGGAGCGGCCCCTTGAGGGAGCCGACCGCCGCCGCGATGGCGCTGTAGGTGTCCGTGCCGGCGGACGAGAGGACGCGGCAGGCGAAAGCGGAGTTGTTGCCGCCGCCGTGCTCGGCGTGGAGCATGAGCATGATGTCGAGAAGATGCGCTTCGTCGGGCGTATAGCTTTTATCCTGCCGCACGATGCGCAGGAAGTTTTCGGAGACCGAAAGCGACTCGCGCGGGATGTGGATGTACAGGGACTTGCCGTCAAAATAATGGCGCTTGACGGCGTAGGCGTTCGCCACGATCACGGGGAACGCGCCGATAAGGCGGATGGACTGGCGCACAAGGTTTTCGGCGGACAGGTCGTCGGGGTTGTCGTCGTAGGAATAGAGCGCGAGCACGCTTCTCGCGAGTTTGTTCATAACGTCGCGGGACGGGGCCTTGATGATCATGTCCTCCGTAAAGCCGTCCGGCAACTGCCGGGCGAGCGACAGAACGGCGTCGAACGCTTCCAGTTCCTTTTTTTCGGGCAGTCTGCCCATGAGCAGCAAAAACGAAACCTCCTCGTATCCGAAGGCGCCGTTTTTGACGTGGTCCTCCACAATGTCCATGACGTTGATGCCGCGGTAATACAGGCGGCCGGGCGCGGGGACGGGCACGCCGTCCTCCACCGAATAGCCCTGCACGGAGCCGACCTTGGTCAGCCCCGCGATGACGCCGGTGCCGTCGGCGTTCCGAAGGCCCCTTTTGACGTTGTTTTCAATACTCGGCGGCGCCGAAATGGCGTAGCGGCTTCTCAGCTCCTCCCCCAGCGACGCGGCGTATTCTTTGATCTCCCGGTGAAAATCCGTCATGCTGCTTCTCTCCTCCCTTTGGGTGTTTATTTATTATACGAAAAATACGCGTCGAAAACAAGTCCTTTTTTGTGAACAAAAAAACAGGTTTCGTTTTCGGGCAAACGGACGCTTTTTGCTTGCAAAAGAACGGCACTTCTGCTATACTGAAACATAACAGAAAGCGAGGGATGACAGTATGATCCGACTTTATAACGGTCCCGTCACCATCCGGAACGGCAGACCGGTCCCCGAACAGACGAATACGGGCAGGGACAAAAGCCTTGCCTACCGCATTTTGAACGCGCACAACGTAAACCCCGACGAAGGCAGGCTGTCCGTCCGCTTTGACGGCATGCTGTCGCACGACATTACCTACGTCGGCATTCTGCAGACGGCGGTGGCGGCTGGGCTGACAAAGTTTCCGGTGCCCTACGCGCTGACAAACTGTCACAACAGCCTTTGCGCCGTGGGCGGCACCATCAACGAGGACGACCACGCCTTCGGCCTGTCGGCGGCAAAGCGCTTCGGCGGCATCTACGTGCCCGCAAACCTGGCGGTCATTCACCAGTACGCCAAAGAACAGATGGCGGGCGTCGGCAAAATGATCCTCGGCAGCGACAGCCACACGCGCTACGGCGCGCTCGGCACCCTCGGCGTCGGAGAGGGCGGACCGGAACTGGTGCGCCAGCTTCTCGGCGACACCTATGACGTTCCCGCCCCGCAGGTGGTGCTGGTCTGGCTGACCGGAGCGCCGAGAAAGGGCGTGGGCCCGCACGACGCGGCCATTGCCATCTGCGGCGAAGTCTACAAAAACGGCTTTGTCAAAAACAAGATCATGGAATTTGCGGGACCGGGCGTCAAAAGCCTGCCGATGGACTTTCGGCTGAGTCTGGACTGCATGACGACCGAATGCGCCTGTCTTTCTTCCGTCTGGGAGACCGACGACGCGGTCAAAGCGTATTACGCCGCGCACGGCAGGGCGGAGGCCTTTGAAGAAAGAAGCGTCACGGAGGGCGCGGCCTACGACGCGATGATCGAGGTGGACCTGTCCGCCCTCGAGCCGATGGCGGCGCTCCCCTTCCATCCCTCCAACGCCGTGAGGCTCCGCGACCTGATCGACGACCCCGGAGACGTACTCCGGCAATGCGAAAAGGACGCGTTTGAAAAAAGCGGCGCCGTGCTGCGCCTGACGGACAAGATCGAAAACGGGAAAGTGCGCGTGGATCAGGGCGTGATCGCGGGCTGCGCCGGCGGCACGTTTGACAACCTGACCGAGGCCGCGGCGATCCTGAAAAGCGGGAACCCCGGCAGCGGCTACTTTTCGCTGTCCGCCTATCCGTCCAGCATGCCGGTCAATCTGGCGCTGACAAGGTGCGGCGCAGCGGCGGATCTGCTTTCCGGCGGCGCGGTGCTCAAGCCCTGCTTCTGCGGGCCGTGCTTCGGCGCGGGCGACGTGCCGGTCAACGGCGGGCTTTCGATCCGCCACTCGACGAGAAACTTCCCGAACCGCGAGGGCAGCAAGCCCGGCGAAGGCCAGAGCGCGGCCGTGATGCTGATGGACGCGCGCTCCATTGCCGCCACCACGGCAAACGGCGGGGTCCTGACGTCCGCCATGGACGCGGATTACGACCTGCCGGCTTACGGCGACTATGTATTTGATCCGACGCCCTACGAAAAGCGGGTATATAACGGCTTTGGAAAGCCGGACGAGAGCGTCGCGCTGCGTTACGGTCCCAATATTGCCCCGTGGCCCGTACAGCCCGCGCTGCCCGAACACCTGCTGCTGCGGCTGGACAGCGTGCTCCGGGACCCCGTTACGACGACGGACGAGCTGATCCCCTCGGGGGAGACGTCCAGTTACCGCTCGAATCCCCTGCGCCTTGCCGCGTTTACGCTGTCGCGGCGCGACCCCGCGTACGTCGGCCGGACAAAAGAAACGAAGGCCGTGGGAGAGGAAATCAAAGCCGGACAGATCCCGGACGGCCTTGCGGCGCTTCTCAGCGAAGAAGGGATCGCAGAAAAGGACCTCGGCGTCGCGTCCGCCATTTACGCCGTAAGCCCGGGCGACGGCAGCGCCAGAGAACAGGCGGCCTCCTGCCAGCGGGTACTGGGCGGCGGCGCGAACTTCTGCAAAAGCTTTGCCACCAAGCGCTACCGTTCAAACTGCATCAACTGGGGCATTCTGCCACTGACGACAGACGACGCCTTCCCGTATGAGACCGGCGACTGGGTGCTGCTCAAAAATATCCGCCGGGCAGTAAAAGCCGGAGAGACCGAGATCCGGGCAAGCGTCCTTGCAAAGGACGGGACGCACGGCCTTTCCCTGAAACTGGAAGGGCTGACCGACGAAGAGCGGCAGATCATTTTGGACGGATGTCTGATGAACTATTACAAAAGGAGGAACGCCGAATGAGCCGGATCGGAATGAAGAACCCCGTCGTGGAGATGGACGGGGACGAGATGACGAGAGTGCTGTGGAAGCTCATCAAGGACGAGCTGCTGCTCCCGTTTGTGGATCTGAAAACCGAATACTACGATTTAGGCCTGACGCACCGCGACGAGACCGACGATAAAGTCACCGTCGACGCCGCGAACGCCATCAAGCGTCTGAAGGTGGGCGTCAAATGCGCGACGATCACCCCAAACAAACAGCGGGTCGAGGAGTATAATCTGAAGGAAATGTGGAAAAGCCCCAACGGCACGATCCGCGCGATTTTGGACGGCACTGTCTTTCGCGCGCCCATTACCGTAAACTGCATCAAACCCGTGGTCAAAACGTGGAAAAAGCCCATCACCGTGGCGCGCCACGCCTACGGGGACGTCTATAAGGCGACGGAATACCGCGTGACGGGCCCCGGCAAGGCGGAACTAGTCTTTACCGGCAAGGACGGGCATGAAACGCGGCAGACGGTGTTCGATTTTGAGGGAGCGGGAGTCCTGCAGGGGCAGTACAACCGCGACGACTCTATTTTGTCCTTCGCCCGCAGCGCCATGACCTACGCGCTGAGCACAAAGCAGGATCTGTGGTTTTCCGCCAAGGACACGATCTCAAAACAGTACGACCAGACCTTTAAGCTCCTGTTTCAGGAGGTCTACGAAAACGAGTTCAAGGACAAGTTTGAAAAGGCGGGCATCACCTATTTTTATACCCTCATCGACGACGCGGTCGCGCGCGTGATCCGCAGCGAGGGCGGCTTTATCTGGGCGTGCAAAAACTACGACGGGGACGTAATGAGCGACATGATCTCCACCGCGTTCGGCTCCCTTGCCATGATGACGAGCGTGCTGGTCTCCCCCGACGGCAACTACGAGTACGAGGCCGCCCACGGCACCGTGACCCGCCACTTTTACCGCTACCGCGCGGGGGAAAAGACCTCCACAAACCCCATTGCGACGATCTTTGCGTGGACCGGGGCATTAAGAAAGCGCGGCGAGTTAGACGCGACGCAGGACCTCATCGCCTTTGCGGACAGACTGGAAAAGGCGTGTCTCGACACGATCGAGGACGGGATCATGACGAAGGACCTTGCGGGGCTCAGCGAGATCCCTGTCCGGCAGATCGCGGACTCCGAGGCATTCATAAAAGCCATCCGCGAAAGACTTGAACAGACTGCATAAAAACGTCCCCCTCCGCAAAAAACGCGGAGGGGGGCAAGTTTTTGTCGGACTCGGAAGGAAAAATCCCTTTTGTCAATGAAAACCGACGAGTTCGGCGATGAGTCGGAGCAGTCCGTGGATGATATGGAACACAAGCGGGATCAGAACCCGGATCACGAACAACAGCGCCAGCGGCATACACACCGCGACGGAAAGGGCGTAGGGCTTCAAAAGCGATTCCAGATCGAGTTTGCCGAAGAGATACAAGGCCACCGGGACCATCAAAAGCAGAACGGCGGCGCCGAAAAAGAAAAGGGCCGCCCGAAGCGCGGGGTCCCCCGCCATGTCGGAATTCTGCATGGTAAAGTAGGGTTCGGCCCAGCTTTCCACATAATGATTGCGGTAAACGACCGTGAGGATCACGCTGATAACACCGAAGACGAGCGAAACAGATTTCAGACAGGTCGCCGTGATCTTCATGGCGCGGGAAACCTTGACGGGTTTGTCTTTTTTCATCAACGTATCCTCTCCTTTTCAATCTTACCATTTCTTTGTATCTTGATGATACAAAGTTAATCTGAAAACAGGCTGAAAGATTCCATGCGCGAGTCTGTTTCAAACCCGGCGCGGTCGTACGGCGGTTTTTCGAAAAACAGAGAGGCTCCCGTCTTTTCTTTTGCTGCTTATTTTTGCAGGCAGTCGAGCCAGCGGGTGTAGAGCGGGCCCCAGGAGTCGGCGGGCGGGTACGCTTTGGCAAGACCCGCGCCGTGCGGGCCGTGGGGAAAGAGGTGGAAGGTAACCGGCAGCCCCGCCTCGACGAAGGCGTTTGCGAGACGGATGGAGCAGCGGGGGTCGACGGTCTTGTCTTCGGCGGTGTGCCACAAAAAGAGGGGCGGCGCGTCGGGGCGGACCATGTTTTCGCCGCTGAAGCGAAACGCGAGGGCCTCGTCGTCCTCCTTGCCGTTCAGAAAGACCCGGCGGGTCTCGGCGTGGGTGATCGCGGAGTCCAGCGAACAGACGCCGTAGCAAAGCGCGGCGTTGTCCGGACGGGCGGAGAACGCGTCGATCTCGTCCCCGACGTCGGGAGTGGGCTCGTCAAACGCGAGGGCTCCGGTCATGGCGAGGTGCCCGCCCGCGGAAAAGCCGATGACGCCGACGTTTTCGGGGTCGATGTTCCACTCTTTTGCGTGGGCGCGGGTAAAGCGGACGGCGCGCTTGAGGTCGGTCAGCTGCGTCGGGAAGCCGTAGGGCTTTACCCGGTAATTGAGCATGACGGCGGAATACCCGGCGGCATTTAAGAGCGCGCAGATGGGATAGCCCTCGACCCAATCGGCGACGCCGACGTACGCCCCGCCCGGTACCACGACGACGCAGGGATTTTTGTTTCCGGTTTCAAGAAGCGCGGTCCGGATAAACGGCGCGCCTCCCTTTTGGGGGTCGTAAAGCGGGACCTTGTCCGGCTCCCACAGGTCGTAACGTTCGTACATACTATCCTCCTCCGAAGAAAAAAGACCCCGTACAGCGGACTGTACGAGGTCCGGGAAACCCCTTATTTCACCATGCTGGCGATTTCGGCCGCGAAGTTGTCTTCCTTCTTCTCGATGCCTTCGCCCTTGGCGAAACGCACGTAGCCCTTGACGCAGATCTTGGCGCCGAGGCTCTTGGCGACGGAGGCGACGTAAGCGCCGACGCTGCCCTCGAACACGTCGGAGCGGACGAACGCCTGATCCAGCAGGCAGACCTCTTTGATCTGCTTGGAGATACGGCCCTCGATGGCTTTGCCGAAGATGGGATCGGCGGCGTACTCGTCCTTGCCGGCAACGGCGGTCGCGGCGAACGCGGCGACGGCGTCCTTGGACAGGAAGTTGAAGAGGAACTTGTTGTTCTTCTCGGCCTCGTACGCGGCAAGATCCTCCGCGCTGAGTTTACCGTCCGCGATGGTCTTGTTGATGACCTTGACAAGGATGGGCTTCGGAAGCGTGTCGGGATTGTTGAGCGTGCTCTCGACGATGATGTTCTTCATCTTGGCAAGTTCTTCGGCGGAAATGCTGTCGTGGCTGAGGTATTCGGGGCTCATGGCCGCGACCTGCATAGCGACGTTTTTGCCCATTTCGACAAACTCGGGCTTGTCGGCGGCGTCGGTGTCAAAGGAGACGAGAACGCCGACGGAGCCGCCCGCGTGGATGTACGAAACGGCGGCGCCCTCCACGAGCTCGAAGCGGCGAAGTTTGAGGTTTTCGCGGATCTTGAGGAAGAGTTCCTGGATCGCTTCCTGAACGGTCACTTCGCCGTCGGCGATGGTGGCGGCATTGAGCGCGTCAAGATCGGCGGGACGGGCAAGGACGACGGTCTTTGCGATCTGGTTGGCAAGCGCCTTGAACTCGGGGTTGTTGCCGACGAAGTCGGTCTCGCAGTTGAGTTCCACAAGCGCGGAAG
>CAMVBD010000057.1 GCA_947165615.1 uncultured Clostridia bacterium
CTTCTTTTGTCAGTCTGCTGCGCAGGCAGGACCCTGCGCCCGCCCGCGCATATTGGGAGGATCTTCTGAAGGGCGTGAAGCCTTCCGCCCTGCCCCCACGCAGGGACCGGACGGACGCCCCCGCTCTCCGGCGGGAGGTCGCGAGCATCTCAGCCGCGGATCTTCAAAAGGCGGAATCGTTTGCCCGCGCGCACGGGATCACGCTGAACACGCTGCTTGAGTGCGCGTTCGCCCTTGCCCTGCAGAAACACACGGGCAGCCGGGACGTCCTTTTTGACAAGGTGATCTCCGGCCGGTCGCTCGCGCCTTCGCGGTTCACGCGCACCGTGGGCATGATGATCAACACCGTGCCCGTACGCGCCCTGCGCACAGACGGGCAGACGCCGCTCGGTTTTCTGACTTCGATGAACGATCAATCCGCCGCGGCGGACAAATACGGGATCCTGTCCTTGTCGGATGTCTGCCGGCAGAGCGGCGTTGATCCCGCGTCGGTCGAGGCGCTGTTTGACTTCGGCAATTATCCGACGCCCGCAGACGGCGGCGACCTGCCGCTGGTTCTGCGCGAACTGAGCGAACAGACGGAATTCCCGCTGACGTTTCTCCTGTCGCCGGACCGGCAGGGCCTGCGCATTCTGTCGATGACCGACGAAACAAAACTTTCGCCTTCCGTCGTCCGAGCGCTGACGGACAGCTTCGCGTGCATTCTGAACAGATTCGCCGCGATGTCGGACGATGAACTGCAGGACGCTTCAGCGTTTTCGGCGCTGTCGGCGCTGACACCGGCGGAACGCGAGCTCTTGCTCGACCGTTTTGCGACCGGTCCCGTCATGCCCATCCCGGAAACAAGCGTTTACGCGCTGTTTGAAGAACAAGCGGAGAACGATCCGGATTCTGTGAGGATCACGGACGGGGAAAGAACGTATACTTTCGCGGACTTGCGTACAGCCGCGGAAAAGACCGACGCGTTCGTGAGAACGCGCGTCGGCGATCGGAAACAAGTGATCGGCGTGCTGTGCGACCGGTCCTTCGAAGAGCTTGCGGCGATCTGGGGCGTCGTGCGGGGCGGCAACACCTATCTGCCCCTCTCCCCGGACTTCCCGCCCGAGCGCATCCGGCTTCTGCTTGAACAGGCAGATTGCGCGCTCGTGCTCGCGCAGGAAAAGTATCTGTCTTTGACGGAGAAAGCGGCTTCAATCGAAGGTGTTTTAGCCTCTTCCCTCTCCGAAAATGCCCCCACGCCCGCCGCTCAGCCTGACGATCCGCTTTACGTCATCTTCACCTCAGGTTCCACCGGCGTGCCCAAGGGCGCGATGGTGACGAACCGTTCGATCGTGAACCGCGTCGGATGGATGGCAGACAGATACTTTGATAAAGATACAGTGGTCATGCTGAAAACTCCCTACACCTTCGACGTGTCGGTGTGGGAGATCTTCGGCTTCGCGATGCGCGGCTTCAATCTGCACATCCTGCCGCCCGGCGGCCATTACAGCATGGCGGCGACGCTGGATGAAATCGAAAAAGGACGCGTGACCGATCTCCATTTCGTGCCGACCGTGTTCGCAAGCTTCACGGAGTTTCTGGCGGCGCATCCGGAAGAAAAAAACAAACTGAATACACTGAAGAACGTGTTCCTGTCGGGCGAGGCGCTGCGCGCCGCCCAGGTCAACGCCTTTTACGCGCTCGCGCCGGAGGGTGTGAAGATCCGGAACCTCTACGGCCCCGCCGAATGCGCGGTGGACGTAACTTACTATGACTGCGAGCCGGGAATCACCGACCCCGTGCCGATCGGCAGGCCGATCGACAATACGAGAATCCATGTGCTCGACGAATATCTGCAGCCTGCGCCGATCGGTGTGACGGGCCAGATCTGTATCGCGGGCTCGAACGTGGGGCTCGGATATTTGGGCAAACCCGAATTAACAAAAGAGAGATTTATCGACGACCCGTTCGGCGAGGGGAAGATGTACCTCACCGGGGATCTCGGATATTGGCGTGAAGACGGACAGCTTGTATTTGTCGGCAGGAACGACAGCCAGGTGAAGCTCAACGGCCAGCGCATCGAGCCCGGTGAGATCGAGGCGGCGATGAACGCCGTGCCCGGCGTGACGAACGCAGCCGTACTTTTGCTGCGCGGCCCGGACCGGCTCGCCGCGTTCCATACCGGAGAAGCCGGAGCAGACGAGGTCCGCGCGGCACTGAAGCGCACGCTGCCGCTGTATATGGTCCCGCAGGCCATCACGCGGCTCGAAGAGATGCCGGTGAACGCCAGCGGCAAAACGGACCGCGCGGCGCTGGAGACCCTGCCGGCGACGGACGAAACGCGCGCCTTCGCCCCGCCCGAAACGGACACCGAAAAAGCCGTGTGCGAAGCGTTTTCGCGGGTGCTCAGCGCGCAAAACGTGGGCCGGGACGACGGGTTTTACGAGTTGGGCGGCACAAGCCTGCAGCTCGTGCGGCTGCTGTCGGCGCCGCCGCTCGACCGGCTGACGCTGTCGGCTTTCATGGCCGACCCCACGCCCGCCGGGCTCGCGAAAAGACTTGACGGAACAGGGGAAACGGATTATACTGTACTCGTGCCGCTCTTTACGCCCGAAAACGCGAAGCGCGCCGTGGTGCTGTTCCCCTACGCCGGGGGCGACGCCTCGGCTTATACGGCCCTGACCGCAGCGGCGCGGGAACAAAACGCCGGCATCGCGCTGTACGCCGCCGAATGGCCGACGGACGAAGGCTTCGGTCCCCTTGAAGAAGAGATCCGCAGCCTTGCGCGGGACAAAGAAGTCTTCTTTTATTCCCACTGCGCGGGCAGCGCCGTGGCGATGGCGCTTCTGGACCGGCTGAACGCCGACGCCCCGGCCGTGCGCCGCTATATCGCGGGCGGCAGCATCCCGGAGAGCGGCCTTCTGAATGTGTGGAAGCACATGCCGGACGGCGCGATCAGAACGGTTTTGCAAAGGGCGGGCCTGTCGGCGGACGGGGTGACGCTGACGCGCGAACGGCTGGCACTGTTCCGCGTGCACACCGAAGTCTGCCACCGGTATTTCCGCAAGAAAACGCAGAAAACGAACGTCGGCGTGACCGTCGTTCTGAGCAAAAACGACCCGCTGACCGCAAACTTTTCCGAAGCCGGAACCCGCTGGGAAAAAGTCGCGGCCGACGTGGAGCGCGTGATCCTGCTCGACGCGCCGACCCATTATTTTCAGAATACAGAGGTAAAACTCCTGTTGGAGTTGTTTGCAGAAACCTGAAACAAAGGAGGCAGCCGCTTATGCTGCAGCATATCACCATATTCGGCAAGCAGATCGGATTATACGATTTCTTCAACAACTTCGCCCTCGTGGCGCAGCTCATCACCGCCATCGCGGTGCGCAAGACCTATATTAATGCCTCAACGCTGCCCGGGCTTGCGGAAATGCATTGGGGCAAAAAGAAAAAGAACGCTGCCTTCGTGCGGTACGGCGTTATGATCGTGCTCGTTCTCATTGTAGCTGCGGTCACGATGCTGGTCAACAAGCTGCTCGGAGATTACATAACGTTGATGTTCCTCGGCACAAAAGACGCGAACTTCTTACCGAATATTTTTCTGGCGCCGTTCGTGCTGCTGTTGATGGCGCTCCTGTTCAGGAACGAACCCCTGAAAACGCTCGACGCGGCCACGCCGGTCGTCGCGGTGGCGCTGATCTTCTATAAGCTGGCGTGCTTCTGCTGGGGCTGCTGCAACGGCGTGGAATGGGAACACGGCATGTGGAACGACCATACGGGACGCGTGGAATTCCCCGTGCAGCTCGTCGAGATCGCCTGCGCCGTCGTCATGTTCGTCATTCTCATGGTGCTTTTTAAAAAGGGAAACCAGAAGCCGGGGCTTCTGTTCCCGATTTTCATTCTGATGTACTGCGGGTCGCGTTTTGTTTCGGAATTCTGGCGCGACGATTATCCCGACATCTGGGGGCCGTTGAAGAGCTATCATATCCAGTGCATCATCGGGTTCGTCGAAGGGCTGATCCTTCTGTTCATCGTGCTAAAATGGGGCGAAAGGATCACCGCGTGGTGCGAGGCGAAAAACAAGGCCTTGCTCGATAAGCACGCCAAGAAAATCGCCGCAGAACGCAAACCGATCGTGCATTCCAAAAAGCATAAAAAGAAATAAAAAGGAGCCCCCGCATGGGCAGAAAAAGAGAAAACGTCCTGCTGCCGTACGCGATCGGCACCTTCGGGCTGCAGGCGATCATCAGTTTTGCCGCCGGCTTTCAGGCGGAGTTCCTGAATAAGATGTACGTTTCGCTCGACCCGAACATTCTGACCGGGGCGGCGCTGATTTTGTTCGCTTCAAGGCTGCTGAGCAGTCTGCTCGACCCCGTGATCGGCGTGTGGATCGACCGCACGGGGCGCAGCGGCGTGAACCTGTTCCAGCGCGTGCGCCGGGGCATTCTGCCGCTGGCGGTTCTCACGCTGCTGCTGTTCGTGTATATCCCCTTCGACCGCTTCGGCGGCAGATGGGCGATATACGCTTACGTCACGCTGACATCAGTGCTGTGGAGCGTGGCGATGAGCCTTGCCGAGATCCCGACCCAGTCGATGATCTCGTATCTGTCGAAAAACGACACGGGCTGCAAACGTCTCGCCGCGGTGACGAACATCGCGAAAAGCGCGGCGCAACTCGCGCCTTCGCTGCTTGTGACGGTGATTATGCTCACCGTAGACGCCGTGCGCGGCGCCGGGAACACGGGCGACGGCGCCTATTATCTGATCAACGCGGCGGTCATCACCGCGATGGGCGCGGCGTTCATGTGGCTTTTGACCCGCGCGAAGCCCGAGGGCGTAAAAGAGACGAAGGTGGACCGCGAGCAGGCATCGGCCGGGCTCGGCGAGATGCTTTCGGACCTCAGGCGCAACCGCAACGTGATGATCGTGTTTCTCATCAACGTGCTGGGCTTCGCCCGCAGCATGTCGAACACGATATTGCTGCAGGCAAACGGCGCGCTGATCGGCAAGGTGACGCTCTTCGGCAGCGTCTTCGACACCACCACGAACGCCACGTGGCTGCCCTATCTGTTAGGCAACGTCAGCGCCGCGGCCGCCCTGTTTCTCGTGCCCGCGATCAACAAGCGCCTCAGGGAGAAAAAGACCTATATCCTGTTCTCCGTGCTTGACTTCGTTTTCAGCATGGCGGCGTACTTCTTCTATATTTCGCAGGGGGCGGACAGCCCCATGCGCTACGGCAACGGCGCGATGTATATGATCATGACGTTTTCGTTCATCGGCTCTTTCCTGATGGGCGTGAACGCGTTCATCCCGCTCGCGATGACGGCCGAGATCTCGCGCGAAGAGAGCGCGAAAAAGGGCGTATCCTATTCCTCGGGTCCCTTCGCGGTGCTCACGATGTCGGTGAAGCTCGGCACGGCGCTGAGCACCTTCGTTGGGCTTCTGATCGTAAGCGGCGCGGGCTATAACCAGCTCGTGTACGCCGCGGGGAACATCCCGGCCGGGGTGCAGAACACCGTGATGGCGGCGTTCATGCTGATCCCGGGGATCTCGACGCTCGTAAGCGCCGTGCCCGCCCTGTTTTACAAGGCGCCCGCAGACGCATCAGACGGAGTTATTTCGCCCGAAACGGCTTGACAAACGGCGTTTTTGTGCTACAATATAATTGCAAAAATATGTGATGAAAAAGGAGATTTTTCCAATGCCCAAAGTAGTATGTCCCTGGAATCTGATCACCGACTTCGTGACCGACGCGTTCGTCGGTTACGGGATCCCGAGAGCGGAAGCCGAAATGTGCACCTCCGTCCTGCTGGAATCCGACAAGCGCGGCATCGAGAGCCACGGCTGCAACCGTTTTAAGCCCATCTATCTGGACCGCATCAAGGCCGGCATCCAGCAGCCCCTTACCAATTTTGATATTCTGAAGGAAACCGAGACCACCGCCGTCGTGGACGGACACAACGGCATGGGTCAGGTCATCGGCGTCAAGGCCATGCAGATGGCCATTGACAAGGCGAAGAAGTACGGCATGGGCATGGTCGTTGTGCGCAACTCCTGCCACTACGGCATTGCCGGCTATTACACCTCCATGGCCACGAGAGCCGGCTGCATCGGTATGACCGGTACCAACGCCAGACCCTCCGTCGCCCCCACCTTCAGCGTGGAAGGCATGTTCGGCACCAACCCCTTCACCCTCGGCGTGCCGAGCGACGAGGCGTTCGACTTCAACTTTGACGCCGCCACCTCCATCACCCAGAACGGCAAGGTCGAGTACTACGCCCGCATCGGCGAGGACGTGCATCCCGGAACCATCATCGACAGCGACGGCAACGCCGTGGAAGGCGACGCCGGCGTGGCGCTTAAAAAGATCCGTCAGGGCACAGCGGCGCTGACCACCCTCGGCGGCATCGGCGAAGCGCTGGGCGGCTACAAGGGCTACGGCTTCGCGCTGTTTGTGGAGCTGCTGTCCGCCGTGCTGCAGGACGGCGTTTACGGCAAGGACCTTGACGGCAAGGACGAGAACGGCAACATCCGTCCCTATCACCTCGGTCACTTCTTCATCGCCATCGACACGGACCACTTCCTCGGCGAAGAACTCACCCGCAAAAAGACCGGCGATATCATGCGCTCCATGCGCGCCGCCAAAAAGGCGCCCGGCGCCGAGCGGATCTACACCGCGGGCGAAAAGGAGTATGAGATCTGGAAGTCCCGCGAGCCCCACGGCGTGCCGATCAACGAGTCCGTCCAGGGCGAGATCAACGCCGTCCGCGACGAACTGGGTCTGACGAAGTACGTCTTCCCGTGGGAAGAAGCCTACAAGGGCTACGAAAGCGACACCGTGATCGAAGCGCTGATCGAAAACAAATAAACAAGCGTGTTTCCCTCCCCCGGCTGATGAAACCGGGGGATCTGTTTTTTCCGGGAGCGATCCCGCCGACGATAAGGCACCCGGCCGGCAAGAAAAAAAAACAGAAGGCAGGGCAGGCTTGTCTCATATCCCGTGTTTAGACTTTTTTTCAACATTTATACACGTCCTTGTATCAAAAACTGAAAAGTTTACAATTTATACACAATTATATCTAAAGTTTGCTGTTGATTCAAACACCCCATCCCTGTATAATACTTTTGGTTTTTAAAATACCGAAGAAGGAGACATACTTATGAAAAAACCGACCAAAGTCCTTGCCGTCTTTCTGTCCGTCCTGATGCTGATCTCCGTCCTTCCCTTTGCCGCGTTTGCCGGTGAAGCGGAAACCGAGAGAGTCGCGTCCTGGAAAGAAAATGACGCCCTGCTTCTGGATACCGTTCTTGACAACAACAATTTTGTCAGCTACAGATACGTTTCCGAGAACATGAAAGCCCTGACCACCAC
>CAMVBD010000058.1 GCA_947165615.1 uncultured Clostridia bacterium
CGGCGCACAGAAGCTCGGCAAGCAGTACCGCGCCGCCGGCAGCGCCGCGCAGGGTGTTATGGGAAAGGCAGACAAACTTGTAGTCATATTGACTGTCCTCACGCAGGCGGCCGACGGAAACGGCCATGCCGCCCTCAAGTTCGCGGTGAAGTTTTGTCTGCGGGTAATTGTCTTCGGTAAAATAGTGTAAGAACTGCTTCGGCGCGCTCGGAAGCGACAGCGCCTGCGGTCTGCCGGAGAAGGATTCCCAGACGCCGAGGATCTCTTCCCGGGAGGGCTTGTTTTTGAACCGGACAAAAACGGCTGCCATATGGCCGTCAGAAACCGGCACGCGCAGGCACTGCGCCGTAAAGTGCGGTTTTTCGGCGGGGACAATGACGTCATTTTCAATGTGGCCCCAGATCTTCAAGGGCTCGATTTCGCTTTTTTCTTCTTCACCGCCGATAAAGGGGATCACATTATCGACCATCTCTGGCCAGCGAGCAAAGGTTTTTCCCGCGCCGGATATGGCCTGATAAGTGCAGACAAGAACGTCCTCTACGCCGAATTGCTTGTCAAGCGGATAAAGCGCGGTCACGTAACTCTGAAGAGAACAGTTCGATTTGACGGCGACGAACCCCCGTTTGGTACCGAGACGCTTTCTTTGGCTGTCGATGATGCGGATATGGTCGCTGTTGAGTTCCGGAATCACCATCGGCACGTCGGGCGTATGCCGGTGCGCGCTGTTGTTGGAAACAACGGGACACTCGGCCTTTGCGTAGGCGTCCTCCAGCGCACGGATCTCTTCCTTCTTCATATCGACGGCGCAGAACACAAAGTCCACAAGGGAAACGATGGTGTCCTTGTCGTTCCATGCGTCGTAAACGGGCATTTCGGCAATTTCATCGGGAAGGGGAGCCGACATGACCCAGCGTCCGCCGAGCGCTTCCCGATAGGATTTCCCGGCGCTTTTGGCGCTTGCGGCAAGCGCTGTGATCTGAAACCACGGATGCTGCGCCAAGAGCGTCACAAACCGCTGCCCGACCATCCCGGTGGCGCCGATGATCCCGACGTTGAACTTCTTTTTCATTCTGCATCACCTCAAAAATAATATGCAAAAGAGTGGGAAATGCTTGCTATATTTTATCTTTTATGATAAACTTAGTAGGATTTTAGCAGATTATTGATCTCTCGTCAATGATTTTGGTTTATTTTGGAGCATTTCTATGAAAAAAAGTGATTTTTATTTTGATTTGCCGGAGGAACTGATCGCGCAGGAACCGATCCCGGAACGCGACCATTCGCGGTTGCTTGTGATCGGCAAGCATTCCGGCGCGCTTGAGCACCGTCATTTTTATGATATTTTGGATTATCTGACGCCCGGCGACTGTCTGGTCCTGAATAATTCTAAGGTCCTGCCTGCCCGGATCTACGGGATCAAAGAGGGGACGGGCGCAAAGGTCGAATTCCTTCTCCTGAACAACAGAGGCAACGACGTCTGGGAGTGCATCGCCGGACCCGGCAAACGCGCTAAAGAGGGGAGTCGCTTTGTCTTTGGCGAGCACGTACTTGACGGCGACGTTTTGGAAGTCCTTGACAACGGCAACCGACTGGTCAAATTCCGTTACGAAGGGATCTTTCTCGAACGGCTGAATGAGATCGGCGAAATGCCCCTGCCACATTATATTACGCACAAACTCGCGGACCGTGACCGCTATCAGACCGTTTATGCGGATCCCGCGGGCTCGGCGGCAGCGCCGACAGCCGGATTGCATTATACCCCGGAACTGCTGGAAAAAATCAAACAGAAGGGCGTAAAAATCGTTTATATCACGCTGCACGTCGGGATCGGCACCTTCCGTCCCGTCAAAGCGGAAAATATTGAAGATCATGCCATGCACTACGAAAACTACACGGTTTCGGAGGAAGCGGCACGCCTGATCAATGAAACGAAGGCGAACGGGCATAAGGTTATCTGTACGGGTACGACCTGCTGCAGAACGCTGGAATCCGCGGCGGACGAAAACGGGATCGTGCATCCCGGCAGCGCCGCTACCAACATCTTTATTTATCCCGGATATCGATTCAAGTGCATGGATGAACTCATCACGAATTTCCATCTGCCGGAAAGTACGCTCATCATGCTTGTCTCCGCGCTCTGCGGCAGGGAAAACATCTTAAATGCGTACCATGAGGCGATCAAAGAGCGCTACAGATTTTTCAGTTTTGGGGACGCGTGTTTTATTACAGACAAAATCTGACGCTCAGACGGAGGAAATGAATGTATAAACTGATCAAAAAATGCGGTTCGGCGCGACTCGGCGAATTTGAGACCGTACACGGAACTGTTAAGACGCCGGGATTTATGAACGTCGCGACCGTTGCCGCGATCAAGGGCGGCCTGTCCGCGATGGATCTGGAAACGATCGGAACGCAGGTCATGCTTTGTAATACCTATCATCTGCACGTCAGGACCGGAGACGAAACCATACGGGAACTCGGCGGTCTGCACGAGTTTACCGGATGGAAAGGACCAATCCTGACGGATTCCGGCGGGTTTCAGGTGTTTTCACTTGCAAAACTTCGTCATATCAAGGAAGAGGGCGTGACGTTCAATTCCCATATCGACGGCAGACGGATCTTTATGGGACCGGAGGAGAGCATGCGCATCCAGTCTAACCTCGGTTCCACGATCGCCATGGCGTTTGACGAATGCGTTGAGAACCCCGCGCCGTTTGCCTATGCGAAGGAATCCTGCGAGCGGACGACAAGATGGCTCATTCGATGCAAGGAGGAACACGACCGGCTGAACGCCATGCCCGGCACCGTCAATCCGCACCAGCTGCTGTTCGGCATCAATCAAGGCTGTACTTTTGATGAACTTCGCGTGCGGCATATGGAAGAAATCGCAAAACTGGATCTGGACGGATATGCGATCGGCGGTCTTGCCGTCGGCGAACCGACCGAAGAAATGTACCGGGTGATCTCCGTTGTGGAACCGCATATGCCGGAAAACAAGATCCGGTATCTGATGGGCGTCGGCACGCCCGGGAATATTCTCGAAGCGGTCAAAAGGGGAGTCGACCTGTTCGACTGCGTCATGCCGTCGAGAAACGCGCGGCACGGTCACCTTTTTACCTTCGGAGGTGTTATCAATATCAATAACGCAAAATACGAAAAGGACTTGCGCCCCATTGAGCCCAGCTGCGGTTGCCCGGTTTGCCGACAGTTTTCCAGAGCATATATCCGGCATCTGACAAAGGCAAAGGAAGTTCTCGCGCTCAGACTTTGCGTCATGCACAATCTGTATTTCTATAACACCTTGACAAAACGCATTCGTGAGGCCTTGGAAAGCGATACGTTTGACGCCTTCTACGCGCAATACATTCCGATCCTGGATAAAAGACTGTCAGATTGATCCGTTTATAAAAAAGACTTGCTTTTTTGAACAGATATAGGTATAATAAGATAAAATTGAATTTGGAGGCACTTTATGTTATCAAACTTTTTGTGTGTTGCCGGTCAAGCAGGCGCGACCGGAAGCGGAAATCCCGGTTCCGGCATGATCTGGATGCTTGTGATCTTTGCCGTCATGTTCGGCGTCATGTATCTGACCAGCATCCGTCCTCAGAAAAAACGTCAGCAGGAAGAGCAGAAGCTTCGTGATTCCGTGCAGATCGGCGACGACATTACCACCATCGGCGGCATTACCGGGCGCATTGTCACCGTCAAGGAAGATTCCATCGTCATCGAAACCGGCGCCGACAAGACCCGCATGAAGTTGATGCGCTGGGCCATTCAGACCAACAATACCGCTTCCGAACGTCTTGCGCAGGAAAAGGCCGCTCTTGACGCCGCAAAGGCACAGGAGAAGGAAGAAAAGAAGGCCGGAAAACGCAGAAGCAAAAAGAGCGACGTTGACGAGACCAAGGAATAATATCATTCACAAAAGATGAAAACCGGCTGACAGCCGGTTTTTTTCATATTCCGGACAATGTTCTCATATCATATACAAAAAGTAATCAGAAGGGGAAGACATATGAGAATACAGGCAAACGGCAAGGTTTTAAGAGGCAGATTTTTGGCGTTGCTTCTCAGTATTTCAATCGGCATCGTGCTGGCAGGTGGGATCCTTGCGCTGTTCGCGCTGATTCTTACAAAACATGAACTGGATGAGCGTTGGCATTTTCCGATTTTGTGTGCCGCGGTATGTCTCGGCGGAATACTGTCATCATTTGTTTTTGCAAAAAAAGTTAAAATGAAGGGGATCGCCGCGGGACTGGTGTGCGGAATGCTATATGCAGGCGCAATGTACCTTGTTCTTTCTTTCTCATTGCGCACGGGGGGTTCAGTGAAACTATTCATTTTACTGGCAATCAGTTTTCTGTTGTCCGTATTATCAGGGATTGCGGCACGCAATATTTAAGAATAACGAAAAAGGGGACGAACAAAATGAAACGGATTATGTTTTATAAATCAAAAAAGCATAACAGCGGGAAGGCCCCTGCGGAATCCTTTACAGAGCGTGGTACTGTATTCCTGTATCTTACGGCATATCTATGCGGAGTCATGATCGGCAGTGCTTTTCTTTTCTCGGGGAAAGGGGAGTTCCCGAAAGATTTATTGCGTACAGATTCGTTATTTTCAGATCCCCAAACCTATATGTCTCGTTTTATTCTTCTCATATGTGCGATCTTCTTGTTGGAAATCATTCTTTCAACAAGTTTCTTCGGGCAACTGACGCTTCCTTTTGTCCCCATGCTGATGGGGAGCGTAATCGGAGCATCCGTATCCACCTTTCTACTAAAGAGGGGATATGCCGGAATTTCGATTTTTCTGAAAACACTGTTTCCTGTCTTTGCCATCTCAGCAACTGCGATCATTTCCTTCTCTTTGACAGGAAAAAACTTATCCAAAACACTTATACAAAGCATCGCCGAAAGGATTCGCCAGCCTGTAAAATCTTATTTTACGAAATTATGGATTCTGATAGTCGTTCTGGTGGCATCATTTGCTCTCATGTATCTGCTTTTGACATCATCACATGAATAATTTGTATATCTATACAATCAAATCAACAGAAAAAGCGCACTATAAGTGTGCTTTTGGTTTTACTGGAGTCATGTTTATTTTTTTGCCTGAAAATCAGCAAGGGGATTTGCGTCAACGGCATCCTTCAACCGCTGATCGACAATGTGAGTATAAATCTGCGTCGTATTCAGATTTTCATGCCCGAGGATCTCTTTTAATTCAAGCAGATCCACTTTGCCGGTCTGATACATCAGCGTGGCGGCAGTATGTCTGAGCTTATGCACGGAAAACCCATTGCCATCCAATCCCGCTTTTGCGAGATATTTTTTTACAAGATGCTGAACCGTTTCTTTGCTGATCCGTTGGCGCCGGTCCGACAGAAAGAGCGCATATCTGTCTTTGATCCCGTCCTTCGGACGAACATGCATATAGGAATTCAGCGCAGCAACGCAAGCATGATTCAGGTATACCGTACGTTCTTTATTGCCTTTACCGGTAATGACCATTGTAGCCGAATCGTCTGTAACACGGATACGGTTATAGTCCATGGAGACCAGCTCAGACAGACGAAGCCCGCAATTCAAAAAGAATGTCAAAATACAGTAATCCCGTTCTTTGTTCGGTCCGTCGACACTGCGAAGAAGATCCTGAGCCTGTTCGACAGTCAGATATTTCGGCAAGGATTTCTTTAGTTTCGGCGAATCAAGATTGACCATAGGGTTATCGTCTATGATCGCTTGCATTTTCAGATATTTAAAAAAAGCACGGATGCAGGATACTTTTCTGGCACGAGCGCGTTCTTGATTGTTTCTATCGCTTCGACAGTAGGAGAGAAACGAATAAGCATCCTGCAAGGTGATGGATCGAAAGAAACCCGACGGCAATTCTGAAACGTCGGAATTCTCCAAAACTTCAGGATCGGAAAAAGCTAAACCGTTCCGTTCGCAATATAAAAACTTCAGAAACAGTCGAAGATCAAGACAATACTCGTTGATCGTATTGTCAGATTTGTTCTTTATCGTGGACTGATAGTTGAGATAATCTCGGACGATTTTGGGGACGTCGTCAAAATAGTTTTTGTTCAACATAAATCTTTACCCTTTGAACAGCAAACGAGTCAGATCAAATACATGACGGCAGCGATAGGATAGGCGACAGGAAAGCGCACATTCAAAACCACCAAAATTACGCAAAATACATATTTTGCGTACTTTAGGGGAGATAAATTCAGCAAAAAAACGCGATTCTTTCTTAAACCGACTTCTTTGTATATTTCCGGATCATAAATACCATTGCGCCGAAAATGGTAAGAAGCATTATGTTTGCTCTGAAATATGCGGCACGTCTGATTTCTTTTTTCATAAGATTCCTTTCCGGATCTTTGATCCTGCATTATTTTGTAGATTCCTCGTATGCCTTGCGTATGTTTGTCACGCCGACACAGTCTATTTTTCTTTTCAGCGCATCGTCGATCTCATCTAAATTTCTTTTCGGCATTACGCATTTTTTCATACCGAGTCTTAATGCTTCACGCACGCGCATTTCCGCGAATCCGACAGCGCGAATCTCGCCCGCAAGTCCGATTTCTCCGAATGCGATGCAATCGTCTCGCAAATTTTCATTCTTTAATGATGAGATTACAGAAAGACTTACAGGCAGATCGGACGCCGGCTCATCGATATGAAGCCCACCTGCTACATTGACATAAATGTCACAATTTCCCATAAAATACCCGGCTCGTTTTTCAAGTACGGCGATCAGCATTGCCATTCGGTTATAATCAAATCCGTTGGCTGTCCGGCGAGGATTCCCGAATCCGGACTGGCAGACCAACCCCTGAACTTCAGCCAAAATAGGCCGGGACCCTTCCATGACACATGCAATACAGGAACCCGGTACGTTGACAGGCTTTCCTTCGATCAGCGCTTTTGACGGATTCAGCACTTCCTGTAAGCCTTTGTCCTTCATTTCAAATACGCCGATCTCGTTTGTGGAGCCGTATCTGTTTTTGACCGCGCGAAGGATCCTATAGGAAAGATTCTTTTCGCCTTCAAAATATAAAACACAGTCTACGATATGTTCAAGAACTTTCGGGCCTGCGATATTGCCGTCTTTATTGACGTGTCCAACCAAAATAATAGGGATATTCAGGCTTTTTGAAAGCCGCATAAAAATATTTGCGCATTCTCGGACCTGTGCAATAGAGCCCGGTAAAGAATTCATTTCGGCAATCGCCATAGTTTGTATGGAATCAATGATCACAACCCCCGGCGATTCAACTCGGATATATTCGGCGACTGCCTCGGCATCCGTCTGGCAAAGG
>CAMVBD010000059.1 GCA_947165615.1 uncultured Clostridia bacterium
TGTTCAGGCCCTCTCTCGCCTCGGGGACGAGTTTGGAATTACCGCTCTTCATGCTTTTCACTCCTTTTCGCACGATCATTGCCGCGCCGCAAACTCTCTTCCGGCGGCGCGGCGCAGCGCGGTCCTTTTTCGGACCGCGCCGCGATCCGAAAGGAATGTTGCTGCGCTTCTATTGTGCGACGGGAATGCAAAAAAATGACTGGTAATTTTTTTTCGAAAAACGGAATGACGTTGTTGGTCTTTTTTGCGGATCTCTGTACCGGGATTTTACAGGATAACGGGTTGCTATTTCCAAATTGCAATGGTATACTGAAAGGCAGGGAGCATCCTTCCGGTCCCGATCCGGTTCGACCGCAAAAAAGAGGGAAAACGCGCGACAGGTCCTTGCGCCCTGCTTTTGCGGACGGGCGTTTTTGCTGCGGGTTTATCCGTTTTTTCGCTGTTCGGGGGAACAAAACAGGCGATTCACTCCGAAAAAAGCCTGTCTGTTCCGTTTTGATTGCGGGATACCGTGTTCTTGTGCTACACTGTTCTTGTAAAGAATCAAAAAGGAGTGATCGCATGCGGATCGCGCTGTGTGACGACGAACGCCGAGAGGTAGACAATCTCCATGACCTGATCGAGAATTACGCGCTGAAAAAGGATTACGATCTCAGCATCGAGTGTTTTACTTCGCCCAGGGCCCTCCTGAAAAAGGATCGCTATGATCTCTACTTTCTGGATTTTCTGATGGACGAAATGGACGGGGTGGAACTTGCGCGGGGCCTGAACGAAAAATTCGGCGGCGCCGTGACGATCGTGTATCTGACCAATTTTGAGGACGCCGCCGTGCAGATCATCAACGGACGGGTCTATGCCGACGGTTTTCTGAAAAAGCCCGTCGATCCTGGGCTGCTCTTCGAAAAACTCGATGCGTTCTATAAAAACTCCTTCTGGGGCAGACTGGAACTCCGGCAGGGCAGAAGTTACCGCACCGTTTATGCGCGGGACATCTATTATGTGGAAGCCCGCGGCAAGACCTCCATGGTCTTCTTTGCCGAAGGCAGTGAGGAATACAGCCATCTTCTCTCCGAAATGGACGAAAAACTCACAGGCGGAAAACTCTTTTGCCGGATCCACCGCTCCTACATCGTCAATATGATGTACGTCTCCTCTTACGACGCAAAGTCCGTCACTCTGGTCAGCGGCGTTACGCTGCCGCTCAAAAACCGGGACTTCCAGCGGGTGTACAGGGAATATATCTTCCGTCAGATGCTGTGAAAAACCGTTCCGCCGATAAAAAGAAGGTGAATCCATGACTTTTGCCACCGACGCTCTGCTGCAGATGCCTTTGGTTTATTCGATCGTCGCCGTCCTCAACGCGCTGCTTATGACGCTGTTCTGCGTTTTGGCTGTGCCCGCCGTTTTCCGCGTTTCGCTTCGGCGGCATCCGGCGCTGTGGATCTTGTCCGCGCTCCTTGCCGTGGGCGTCGCCGTGTTCCGGAATCTGCGCGTTTCGCCCGATCCCGACGCGCGGAATCTTTGGGAACTCGTCAATACCGTTCTGCCCTACGTCTGCGTCGTTCTGCTTGTCCCGTGGCGGCACCTCTGGAAGGGGCTCGCCGCCACCCTCGGCTACGTCTTTGTCGAAGCCGTCAAGTACGTCGTCATGCTCATCTTTTTCCGCGGGGAACTGGAAAAGCGCAACGACGGGCTGGAGCTGACCATCGAGCTGTTTGTCCATCTGGCAAGCGTTCTGCTCATCCTCCTGCTTTTGCGGCGGAAAAACGAGAAGCGCAATATCTTTGAGCCGCTTTTGCAGATCAGCCCCCTGCTTTACGTCCTGATCGCCGCGAGCATGATCGTTTTCTTCGTCACGCTCATGGGGGTGAGCAGCGGCTTTTCGGGACGGGAAAAAAAGCAAGTCGTCTTTATCCTGCTCAATATCCCGGTCTCCGGCCTGACCGTAGGGTACGCGGTGTACAGTCTCGTAAAGACCCAGACGGCAGAGCGCACGTACCGGTTCCAACTCGAGCAGCAGATCCGCCATTATGAGATGATGGAGAAGATGAACGAGGACCTCCGCGTTTTCCGTCACGACCTGCCGAAAAAACTGCGCCCGATGGTCGCTTACCTCGATGACAACAAGGTGGCGCCCGCCGCCGAGATCGCGCGGGACCTTGCGGACTTCACGTCGGAGAACGCATTGCGCTTTCACACCGGCAACTACCGGCTCGACACCGTCTTGTTCTGCGAGCAGCAGCTCGCGCAGGCGGACGGCACGACCATCCGGTTTACCCCCGGAAGCGTCTTTCCCGCCGAGGGGATCGCCTCGGACGATATCTACACCATTTTTCCGAACGCGCTCGACAACGCCATCGAGGCCTGCCGCAAGACGGAAGGGGAGAGACAGATCGTCGTTTCTTCCCGCATAGCCGGGGATACGGTCTTTGTGTCCGTCAAGAACCCCTGCCCGCCGGGCGTTACCCTGAAAAAAGGCGTCCCGCAGACGGACAAATCTGACAAAAAATCCCACGGGTATGGGATTCGGAGCATAAAAAAAGCCGCCGCCGGGTATGGCGACGACAACGTGGAGTTCCTTGTCACGGGCGGCTTTTTCGAGCTGCGGCTCTCTTTGCGGTTTCAGTGACCGAAGATCAGGTTGTAAAGCCAGGCGAGCAAGCCTTTTTCATCTGCGTGAGAACCTGCTTCCGGCGGGATGAAGGTCGGGTTCTGCAGAAGGAATTCGATCAGTTTTTTCAGATCCGGTTTTTCCTTGATACGCTCATCCATGAAATTGACACCTCCTCTTTATTCGTCATTGTTCATAAAATTATTTTACCACAAATATTTAATTTTGTAAATACTTTTCATTCCGAAAAAACGGCTTTTCATTCCGGAAAGGCCGTTTTTTGTCGCGGACGTGCGGGCTGAGGGGAGGCGGCGCGCCGTTCTGGCAGGGCGGTCATTTGGTCTGCGCCGCGATGGATCTTTCCCAGCTGAGAAAGGGTCTCGAGAATGAAGTCTCTCGGCTGGGCAAAATCCTCCCGCACCCATTTTTCGATCTCCGCAAGGCAGCCGTTCGCCCAGAAGGCCGAAAGGTATTGCAGACGCGCATCCTTTAAGTCGAGCGTTTTCTTTTTGCCTCCCGGCCTTCTTCTGAGACGATAACCGGCAAAGCGCATGCCGCCGCGAGAGGCTGCAAAGCATGACGGGCGCGTATTTTGCGGCGCCGCCGTTCCGGAGAGGAAAGAGGACCCGCCAAAGTAGACGGGAGACGCCGGCGTATTGCAGGAACTCCGCCGGGATATGCAATCGGATTTGACTGTTTTTTGGATGATAGTACCTGTTTTTCAACGGTTACAAAATTGTAATATTTAAATATGATTATTATTCTTGATTATTTTTGAAAACGTGATATATTATAGTAATCAAACACGAGCCGCCGGAACGGTGGGTCGAAAAAAGGAGGTTTTTTCATGAAAAAAGTTTTGAAGGTTCTGTCCGTACTGCTGTGCTTCGCGCTGGTTCTCTGCTTCGTTTCCGCCTGCGGCAGCGATCAGGAGGGCAATACGGAACCCGCGTCTTCTTCCGATCCCGCTTCTACCGACGGCGCCGGCGCGGAAAAGGTGCTGATCGTGGCGTCGAATCCCGAGTTTGCGCCCTATGAGTAGCTGGACGAGTCCGATCAGATCGTGGGCTTCGACGTGGATCTGTGCAACGCCATCGGCGAAAAGATCGGCGCCAAGATGCAGTTCCAGTCCATGGATTTCACCGCCGTCATCGCGTCCGTCAATTCCGGCGCGGCGGATATTGCCGCCTCGGGCCTTACGATCACCGAAACGCGTAAGGAGTCCGTCGACTTTTCCGACCCGTATTATCAGGTCACCCAAATCGTGATCGCGCGCGCGGACGACGACCGGTTTGACGGCGCGACCAAAGAAGCGGTGGACGCCCAGCTTGCCGATAACGTCGTAGTCGGCGTGTGCGAAGGCTACACGGGCGAAGCGTACGTACAGGACGACCTGAAACTTCCGGAGGGGTCCTACCGTTCCTACAGTTCCATTTCCCTCGCGCTGGAGGAACTCGGCAGCGGCGGCATCGACGCCATTGTGTTCGATAACACATCGGCCGTCGCCGCCATCTCGACCGAAAGCAATCAGGGCAAGTTCAAACTCAACGAGACCGCGCTGACCGTGGAGGATTACGCCATCGCCGTGCCGAAGGACCAGCCGGAACTCTTAAAGCAGATCAACGACGCCTTGGCCGCTCTGAAAGCGGAAGGCAAGCTGAATGAGCTGCTCAAAGCCAACGGCCTTGACGTGATCGAGGCGTAAAACAAGGATACATGGGAGCCGCTGCCCGACCGGGCGCGGCTCTTGTGATGTGGGAAGGAAACATGAACGAACATTTTTTTGAAGATCTGAAACGCGTATTTTTGGATAACGGGGGCTTTACGCTGATGCTCAAGGGCGTCGGCAACACCGTTATCATCGCGCTGTCTGCCGTCGTCATCGGCGTGGTGCTCGGTTCGGTGTGCGCCATCATCAAGGTCAGCGACGGCAAAAGCGTCCCGGTAAAGATTGCCAAGGCCGTCGTCGGGGTGTACATCACCGTGATCCGCGGCACGCCCCTGATGGTCCAGCTTCTGTTTACCTATTTCGGCGTCTTTGCCACCGCCATGCGCGGCAATCCGCACAAGGCCATCCTGATCGCGGTGCTCGTGTTCGGCGTCAATTCCGGCGCGTACGTGGCGGAGATCATCCGCAGCGGCATTTTGGCTGTGGACGCGGGGCAAATGGAGGCCGGCCGCTCGCTGGGGCTGTCGCACCGCACCACCATGCTGCGCATCGTTTTGCCGCAGGCGGTCAAAAACATCATTCCCGCCCTCGGCAACGAGTTCATCATGCTTATCAAGGACTCGTCCGTCGCGTCGGCGATCACGGTGGTGGAAATGACCAAGCGCGCGCAAAGCCTGGTGTCAAAGTTTTACGTGGCGCTGCCGATCTACGCGGTGCTGGCGCTCTTGTATCTCGCGCTCACGTCGCTTGCGGCCGAGGGCATGAAACTGATCGAAAAGAGGATGAGACGAAGTGATAGACGTTAAAGACCTGCATAAAAGCTACGGCGAGACCGAGGTGCTGCGGGGCATTGATTACACCATCGAAAAAGGCGACCGGATCGTGGTGGTCGGCCCCTCCGGCTCCGGCAAAAGCACCTTCCTGCGCTGCCTCAACCTCCTCGAAACGCCTTCATCCGGGGAAATCCGGTTTGAGGGCACGCTCATCACCGACAAAAAAACAAACATCGATCAGGTCCGGCGGCACATGGGCATGGTGTTCCAGCAGTTCAATCTGTTCAACAACCTGAACGTGATGGACAATATCACCTTCGCGCCGGTCAAGACCGGCAAATACACGCGTGAGGAAGCCCGCGAGCGGGCGCTTTCTCTCCTGCGCCGGGTCGGACTGGAGGACAAGGCGGACGCCTATCCCTCCCGACTTTCGGGCGGACAAAAGCAGCGCATCGCCATCGTGCGCGCCCTTGCCATGGACCCGGACGTCATGCTCTTTGACGAGCCGACGTCCGCCTTGGACCCCGAAATGGTCGGCGAGGTGCTGGACGTCATGACCGACCTTGCCGACAACGGCATGACCATGGTCGTCGTCACACATGAAATGGGCTTTGCGCGGCACGTCGGCACGAACGTGCTGTTCATGGACGAGGGAAAAAGTTTAGAGGCTGCACCCCCCGAGGCGTTTTTCGAAAATCCGCAGAGCCCGCGCTTAAAGACCTTTTTGTCCAAGGTCCTCCGGCACTGAACAAAACAAGGGCGGCAAACCTCAAAAAACGGCTTGACGAGTTCCATTTTGTGCGATATAATCGTACACAAGAAAAACAGAAGGGAAGTCGTTTTATGACCGCTGCGATCCGTTACTTTACAAAATCCAAAAAAGGAAACACCAAAAAACTTGCCGACTGCGTAAGCGAAGCCACCGGCATCCCGGCCGAGACCGTAGAGACCGACCTGTCCGAAAAGGTCGACCGCCTGATCCTCATCAACGCCATGTACGCCGCAAACATCGACGGGGAGGTCAAGGAGTTCCTTGCCCGCAACAGGGATAAGATCGGCGTCGTCGTCAATATGAATACCTCCGCCTCCGGCAAGTCCACCTTCGACATCGTCAAAAAGGCGACCGACGCGCTGAACATCCCGCTCGACAGCCGGGAGTTCCACTGCGCCGCCTCGTGGATCTTCATCAACAAGGGCCTTCCGACAGACGAGGACTTCGCCCGCGCCGCCGCCTTTGCCAAAGAGATCGTCGCCGAATAATCGGTATCCCAACAAAAAACAGGTCCTCAGGCAGACGCCCGGGACCTGTTTTTTGATGGATGAGTTTGTTTGGCGGATGAGAAAGAAAACGCTCAGAAGAGGTTCTTAAAGAAATAGGCGATGCGATGGAAAAAGCCGACGAGCTTTCCGAAAAAGCCGGTATGCTCCTCGCCGCACAGCGGGCAGCGCTCCCCGTGGCTCCGGGTCTCTGCGCCGCAGTCGTCGCACCAGCCGTCGCCGTGTTGATCCCTGTGCGCCGTCTTTGACAGCGTCTCGGTCTGTCTTGTGCCGCACACGGCGCAGACGCGCGCGCTGACGCCTGTCGCGGTGCAGGTCGGCGCCTTTTCCACGGTCCAGCCGCCCCAGGTGTGCGCCGCCTTCGGCGTTTCCTTCTGCGCGGTCAAAACCGTTTTGCATACGCTGCAGCGCACGCCGTCGGTCAGCCCCGCCTCAGTGCAGGTCGCGGCCCTGCCGGGAATCGTTTCGGGCGTATGAGACGCCAGCGGTTTTGCTTCTTCTCTGGTATTTCCGCAGCGTTCGCAGGTAAACGTCTTTTTGCCTGCCGCGGTGCAGGTGGAGTCGGTTTCAGCCGTCAGGATGTAGCTGTGTCCGACGGGGCTGCCGGCGGCAAACGTACGGTCGTCTCTGCGCTCGACGGCATCGCAGTCCTTGCAGGAATAGTAATACCGCGCGGCGTTTTCGCAGTCGGCGGGACAGGCCAGTGTGCTGTCGTCAACGAACTTTCGTGTGTAAGTATGCGCACCAGTGGCGGGGATCGTCTCCTCACCGCCCGCGATATGGCAGACGGCGCATTCATAATGTCCGCTGCCCTCCAGAACGCAGGTCGGCTCAACGTCCACGATCCACTCGTAATCATGGTCGCCCGTGGCGGGGATGGTTTCGGTCGCGCCGGTCGCGCCGCAGACCGAGCAAACCTGATGACGGGAGCCGTCGTGTCCGCAGTCGGGATCGGTATCGTTGATCCACGTGAAGTCGT
>CAMVBD010000060.1 GCA_947165615.1 uncultured Clostridia bacterium
CCGAGATACGCACAAATATTGCTTCATTGTTCTCCGTATCGTACGTAAACGCCGCACCGCGGCGAAAAGGTTTTACCAAATTCCTTCTTGTATCCGTGTATCATTGACCGGTATAATTGTTTTTCTAAAAATATAAGGCTCGGAGCGTCAACTCCGAGCCATGCATTGCAGCGTGTATTATGCCAGGGGCAATTCCCTTCAGCTTTTACTTCATTATCAAACAGCTTCGGGAGCCGTTTCTTTCTTCTTACGCTTCGGAAGGAGGACGAGCGTTGTTCCGAGAACGCCGACGATGGCGCCGCCGAAAGCGGCCAGCGCAAGATAGCCCGTGTTGAAGGTTGACGCTGTCTGTATAATGGCGTCAGCATCGGTTTTCCAGAAGAGATAGATCCCGTTTTTGTCGTTGCGGTAGCTGTAGGCGTCGCTGCCGATATCCATGGCGTTTGTATAGGTGAAGCCGTGAAGGCAGCCCGTACAGTCCGCAGGCATCGCGCCGCTGCCATACTGAACGACGATGGAATCGGCAAAAATCGGATCGCCTTTCTCGCGCGACTTATTGACGTAGAGCGCAAGCCACTGCTTGCCGACGTCGCCCTTCAGGTCGGCAGCGTCGCCGCAGCCCCAGGAAGCATAGGCGTCAACGCCGTCCTGCGCCTTTTTGTGGAGCCCTATCGCCTGACGGTTGCACTTGACGACCTCATAATAGACGTATTGGTCAATGTCGATCGTCTTGACTGCGTTGCCTTCTCCATCTACAACGTATTTTACAATGTCATCCTCGTGAACGATATAAAGCGGGATCCTGAGGAACGTACGGTCATAGAACTTCATCATCTGCGCGAACTTCAACGCGGCGGAGGCAAGCAGCAGTACGCCGCCGACGCCCATGACCCACCGACCGAGGCTGCTCATACGTTCCGGCTGGACAACGTCTGTTTTTTTGTCCTGTAATTGCGCGATATATTTTTCCGCCTCTGCTTTATCAGCCTCTGCCCAGTTCAACTTCTTTGTATATTCCGTAATTTTAGTATTGTGCCAGCTGGTGTCAGGCAAACCATACTTATTCATCCACATTTTATGGTAACGGATTTCTTTGTTGAACTCAATAATTTGCTTCGTATAATAGTTCACGTTGGCTTGGACAGGCGCGATCAGACTGTTGATCGCGGCATTGGCATCCACTGCGGCGTCATACGCCTTCATTGCGGCGTTATATGCCCTTAACGCTCTGACGTGCATGACCATGCCCGTTACGATCGTTGCCACGGAAGCGGCGAGCGTGGAATAAAAGACGATATCAACGATGCCGCCTTCGCCCCATAATTGTTCATAGGGGTCGGCGCCACTGTTCTTTTTCACCAGCGCTTCGCTTGTGAGCGCAACGCCTTCCCGGAAAATGGCGCGGTTCATACCGCTGTAAACGGAAATGCTTTCCAATTCTTTTCCTGTTTCCTCATCCTTGAATACGGAAGAAACCGAAGGGAACTCCGCTGCCATGACGTCGTCGCTCTTTGCGCCGAGCTTGATCAGGGTGGGGAGGCTCAGGAATTGCATTGCGGCGCGCTGGCCCGAGGAGAGTGACGCCGCAAGCGGAAGGAAATTGCTGACCTTAGCGCCGCAGCCCGTTTCATTCTCATCGCGGAAGAAGTCGTAGAGCTTACCGCCCCACGCGCCCGCATAATCAACGTCCTTGATCACGGTATAGTAACCCGCGACCTGGGTATATCGGGCGAATTCCTCGTTATAGCGGTTTTCGTTGATCTCATTCAGATGATCGAAATACGCTTCTGTCTTTGCGTTGTATTCCTCTTCCGTTTCATCCGTCAGCTTCCAGAGGCCGTTATCGTCGCTGTACTGCTCAAACCAGATGATGTCTTCACGCAGGCCGGCGTAATTCTCCTGCAGGATCTTCGCATAGTCCTCAAAATGAGCGTTCAGCTCCTGCAGCGCCTGCGAAGCCGTAAGCTTTTTGCCCTTCAGCGAAGGGATGACAGTCCCGATATTCCTGATCAGTGCGCTGCCTGTGAGGTTCTTTGCGCGGTCAAGCCAGGAGGATTTCGCGTTATCGGTGGACAGCGCGAGCGCCTGCTCCACGAACATGACCGCGGCGCCGGTGCTTTCAAGGATGATCTGCTGCAGGTCGGCGGTCTTTTTCTTCTCGTCCGCCGAAAGCGCCGCGAATTCCTCGTCCGTGTACTCGGCTTTCGTTTTGTTCAGGAACAGATCGCCGAGCGGGAGCCCCGTATCGTTAACGGCATATGGATCGTCATGTCCGCCGTCGTAGAGCTTGTTGAGCAGGTCGTGGGCGTACTGTGCGCGCTTCTTGCCGCCTTCGCTGCCCTCGCCGTTGAAGTTGGCGCGGTATTCTTCCAGCACGGGGATAAAGGTACGGATGAATTCGTCGATATCCGTTTTCTTTTCTTCCAGGATCGTCTTGTAGTCGTCGAAGCTGTAGCCGCCCATCATATTCATAACCGCCATATCGGTTACGGCTTTATTGGGGTCGTTCGTGCGCTTGATCCCCATGACGGACGCAACGTTCGTGTATCCGAAAGCCTTTGAGGTGTTGCCGGCATTGAGGTCGCTTCCCACGGGCTCCCAGCCGTTATCGGTGAGCCACTTCTTTGCCTCTTCCTCGGTGCTGCCATAGGCAATATACACGTCGCTGATGTATTTGTCCTTGCCGTTCCCCGCCGCAAACGCCACGCTTGCGTGCGTTGTAACGAGAATCGCAAGCACAAGCAAAACGGAGATGATTTTTGTTGATAATTTACACTTCATAAAACTTTTTCCTTTCAAAGAGTATTGCTGACGGTTTGTTGAACGTTTTTTGATTATATCACGGTTTGACCCGGAATACAATTACCGATTGGTAAATTCAATGACTTCATTTTACCTGTTTCAAAGTGCCGAAGATGGTTCTTTGACTGTAATAACCGAATTCGGGCAGTCTGGCATTATCGCGGATATGATACGTTTTGCTGCCGTAAGCCTGCGCGTAATCCGCACGGTCAACGTACATATAAACCCTGCGGTCGCCCGTATGCCAGCCGTTGCCGTCCCGGCCGGGAATAATCCCCTCGTTGAGCGAAACACGCTTCGCGCTTTCGCCGGACGGCGTCCAGTTCAAAGGCGTGCCTTTCACGCCGAGAACGCATTCCCAATGCGGGTCGGCGAAATCGGAAGCGCCGTAAGCCTCTTTTATATAATAGGCTTTATTATACGCATGGGCAAAGTCGTCCGCCGTCGCCTTCCTCGGTGAGATATCGCCGTAGGTGAAACAGAGATTCGTGATCGGGAAGACCTCCGTATCCTTATCTCTTTCGTAAGTAAAGCGGGAGGTCGTATAGTAAAGATAGATACCCGGACCGCCGTTGCCTTCGTTTAAGGAGACGATTTCGCTTCCGTTGGCTGTTTCATGTTTCAAAAGCGTGTACGGAACGCCTTCGTGCGCAACATAGTCGCCTTCTTCAAAGCCGTCCTCGTCAACCTGACCGTTTGGGATCCATTCATAATCCACAAACGGCATCAGTCCTTCTTCTCCGTCGTCGTCAACGTCCATGCAGTACGCGCCTTTGATATAGATCTGCTCCTGATCCCCGGTCGGTTCGTCGCCCACATAGAGGAATACGTCGCGGATCGCCTCGACGTCCATACCGAAATCATTTTCAGGATCCTCACGCGTTCTGCGATAACCGATCGCGATCCACTTGTCGGAATACGAATTGTAGTTACAGTTGACGTCGGTTGCGGCAAAAGCGCCTGACGAACTGATGAGATCGGCAAACGCCTCCTTCTTTGAATGACCGACGCCGATAAACAGACTTTCAATGTACGGCAGATCGGCACGGTCGTAGCCGAGATGGATATACTTGTTTTCGTCGGCGCGCATACGAAGCTCGGAATATTCGGGATATTTATTATCCTTCGCGTCCGACTTTTTCACGGTAAAGCTCGTGTTGAAGCCGTTGATAAAGATTTCGTCGCTGATATCAATATAGGTGATCGGCGCAGAATAAGCGCCGGTAGCCGAATTCCTTGAATAGTAAAGATAGTACTGACCCTCGGGCGACCGGATCGGCGTCTTTCCGGCGCGGATGAACTTGGTCGAGTTATCGCCGAGCGTAAGCGTGCTGGAGGAGCCGGTATCATCGTTATAGAACTTCAGCACGCCGTAAGCGGCGTTCGCGGCGCTGTCGGAACGCACAACGCCGATATAAGCACACTTGCCGTCCGCTTCATAGCTTTCGCTGACGTCGCTCAATTTGAGAGCGAGCTTTTCGTCATCCCAGCGGTAATAAGCCGATTCGTTTCCGTAAACGACCACGTCGTTCGGGAGGGAGCTGACCGACGAATCGTTTTTATGAAGGTTGTACCACTCGTGCGGACTTGACAGATCGACGGGAACGATCTCGTCAAATTCCGCCACAACGGGATTGGCGTTAATATCCTTGTTTGCGCTTGCGATCGCCGGCCATTGCTCCGCTGCGCTTGCGTAAAGGTTCGCAATCGCTTCCTCCGCGTTCTGACCCGAACCGCTGAAAATGCCCACAACATACTTCTTCTGCTGATGTCTGTTGGAGGTTCCGCCGTCGGCTGCGTCCGTTTCTCTGCCGCCCGAGCGCTCCTTCTGATAGATGTACAAATACTTTGAGCCGAGATTCGTCGTATCAAGCGCGAAATTCATCGGGTGGTCGTAATCGCCCGGCGTACGCAGATCGCAAATCGGGACGTAGCCCTTTATATCGCCCGGATCCGCGCTTGTACGGAACAGAATATCCTCTTTTTTCAGAGGCAGCATTCCCTTCTTCGGGCCGACGGTAAGAAGATAGTGCGTCTGTATTTCCGTTTCTTCCTTCGTCATCCACGCAAGGTCTGATTTCTGGCCTGCGTTATAGTTGGTATATAAAGGATAGCGCATATTCACCACATCAAATATGCCCGTGCTGATCCCTGCCGCCGAAACAGGATTGCCCTGAAGGCTGACGTTGCAGGGCAGCATAACGCCTGCGGGCGTATCCATCCCCGTATACTGGATTTTCGTATCCTGTTCGCAATAGGACGTAAGCAGGCCCGCAACGCCTGTGATCGCGCGGTAAGGGTTATAGGTATAGGCGACGCCGAAATACATTTTTGTGTGATAGATCAGCTTACTGTTTTCACGGGTCAGATAATCCCAGATATCCTGGTCAACGCCCGTAAAGCCCGCGTCGTGCGTTAAGCCGTGGTCGGAAGCCGAGCGGGGCTTGCGGTCGTATATTGTATGCACCTTATCAAAATGATAGGTATCAGCGGGATACCCTTCGGCATCGCGCCAGGTGTACGCCATCGTCATTTCGCCTGCGGAATCCGTCATCACGGTGAGCGGCTGCCCGTGTTCCTCAATCAGCTCAAAGCCGTTTTCCGCCGCAAAAGACTGCATATACGCATAATTATTGCCGTAGGTGTTTGCCGCCGCGTTTTCATCGCCCGCAAGGAAGTAGGAGAACCCGCCGATATACTGCTGCGCCGCCGCTCCGTCCCCGGTTTGATCCGTAAACTGCTCCTTGGGCCAGAAGTAGATATATTTTCCGTTTACAGGGTCGTCCTGAGAAAGAAACGCCTTCACACCGGGCTTGCCTGCTTTTTTGTATGGCGACGGGTCGGCGTTGTGCGATAAAAAATAGTCCTTTGTAAAACCATCGTCCGTATAAGCGAATTGTGACATGATATTATCGCGCCACTCGTGCTCGAGGTCCACAGCGTCCCCGCCGCTGAAAAGACAGACGGGCTCCGCGCCGCTGCCCTTGGGCAGGCGTTGGTTTTCGACCGTTATTCTTGTGATCGGCGTGCCCGCCGCTTCGCTGTAGGTTGCAAACAGACTCATACCGTACGGCGTTGTTCCCGTGTTGTCAAGGCCCGCCATACCGTAAGTGGCGCCGCCGTAAAGCACGGTCGGTCTGCCGCAGTTGCTCACACGGATATCGGTCAGCGCGTTTTTCTCCGCGCCCTCCTGATAGGCAAGGAAGGTATATCCGTTGCCGGGCGTCAGATTCGCGTCGATAAACGCATATTTTTCTTTCGTCAGAAAGTTCGCGGCGTGATTTTTATCGCTGTCGTGATAAAGAAGGATCTTCGTGATATATTTCCCGCTTTCCACAACGGTGCCGCCCGCCGTTCCTGTTTCCTCGCCCGTAAAGAAAACATAGAGCGGACTTCCCCTGTGCTCGTCAACCTCTACGTCATTGATGTTGACTGCCGTTGTTGTGTTGATCAGCGTCATCGGACGGTAGCCATCGGGCGCGTTTGAATCGCTTCGCGTGATGATCGGCTCTTCGTCCTGTCTGACCTCGATCGGCTGACCGGCCGCAGGCGATTTTGAAACATACACGGTGATCCATCGGTCATAAACGCTCTGGAAGGCGTTGACGTCCGCATAATCTGCGTTCAGGTTGTCAATATGGTAATCGTCGTCATCGTCGCCGAAAATATCCTTGCCCGCATTACTCGTAACGGCGTCATACCGCGCTTCGTATTCGGTATCGTCCTTTGTTCTTGCGTCAAATACGATATCGGGGATTTTTCCGTAGTCTATTTCCTCACGGGACTCAAAAAGACTGAGACCGCCGATCAGGGTGAAGATCATATAGATAATGCTGACCGCAAACGCAATGATACTCAGCGCCCACAACGCGCACATGACCGTTGCGGCAAGCCCGATCAGCGCGCCGCCGATCGCGGAAAACAGCCCCGCCGCGATATGCGTTGCGGCAATCGCAAACCAGTTGACGCCGATCGTTAAAAGGCTTGTGCCGAATGCGGCGGTGAGGATCATGGTTACGCCGCTGACCACCATGGTGCCGATATCGATATATTCCAGTATCTGCGGCAAATCGGCATTTTCCTTTTCGCCCGCCTTGCTTTTTGCTTCTTCGAGCGTCTTACCGGCCAGCTCAATTTCAATCTGCTTATTGGTTTTTGCAACCTTTTTTGAAAAGATGCTCTTGTCGACGCCTGCCCAAAGGGACAATCTGCCGTCCTCACAGCCGCTGTCTTTCAGCTTTTTCATCGCGTCGTTGATTAAGCCTTTACGGTTTGCGTCATAGTCTTCCACCTGAAACAAACCTTCGGCAATGGCGCTGATTCCGCCTTGACGCAGAACGGTACGTTGCGCGGGGGTAAACGCGGCGATGATCGGATACACGACGGAAGGATGGTCCTCAAGCGTTTCGTCCGCTGCCAGGTCAAGAATGTAATCGCCAAGCGTCATCGTTTCGCTGTATTGTTCGGCGCCGCTGTTTTCGGGGTCAAGAAGAT
>CAMVBD010000061.1 GCA_947165615.1 uncultured Clostridia bacterium
AAAAGGGCGCCCGCATCGCGTCGCTGACCGACCCCGAGAAAAAGATGAGCAAGTCCGACCCCAACGTCAAGTCCTTTGTGTCGCTGACGGACTCTAACGACCAGATCGCCAAAAAGATCAAGTCCGCGGTCACGGACTCCGAAGCCGCCGTCTATTACGACGCGGACAAAAAGCCGGGCGTCGCCAACCTGATGACCATTTATTCCTGCTGTACCGGCAAGGACTTTGACGCCATTGAGGCCGAGTTCGCGGGCAGGGGCTACGGGGACTTTAAGGCCGCCGTCGCGGACGCCGTCGTCGCGGAAATCGACCCCCTCAGAAGCGAATACGAGCGCCTGGTCGGCGACAAGGCCTATATTGCCGAGTGCGCGAAGGCCGGCGCCGAAAAGGCCTCCCGCCTTGCGTACCGCACGCTGAACAAGGTCATGAAAAAGGTCGGCTTTTATCAGGTCTGAACCGGACAAAAGCAATCTCCCCGCGGGGTTTCCGTGGGGAGAAATTTTTTGGCGTTACGCCTGCGGGCCGAAGGCGTTGATGAACAGTTGCCCGTTTTTGCGGTGCAAAACGGCGTCGCCTGTGGCCTGTGCGGCGCGGCGAATCAACGAACGCAGTTCGACCTTGAAAGGACGTGCGGATTTTATAACGTCAGTTTCCTGTTTCATCGAAACAAGAGGATTAGAAAAAGAATAGGACTCGAGTGAAGCCGTTTCCTTTTTGTCAAAAATCAGAAATCAGAAGAAATAAGCGAATCTGTAGATCTCTTCGGCGATTATTCCCCACACCCACGCGATAAATGGAACCGCCAGAAAACAGGCAAACATCACGCAGGCGCTGAGAATCGTCAGGATCGTTAGTACACGTCGGGGTTTCCACATTGTTTTGTCGTTATGCTCGGTCAAACGGAGAAGAAGCAAGCCGATCGCGCAAAACAAAAACAGAAAAACAATCGGGACCTCAGCAAAGCCGCACACTCTGCCGAAAAGCGAAAGCCTCAAATTCTCAAATTTATAATAAGGGACTCCATAGAACTCCATAAAGGTGGCGAGATATACGGATATGCCCGCGCCGGGGATTCCGAGCAATGGGAGCGCGATCTGCAGAGTATGGTCCAAAAGACGGAACCGATCAGGGCGCGGACTTGACGGGATATCTTTTTTAATAGCAGACATAGTGCACCTCCGTTCAAAACGCTTGTATGCAAAGAAAAACGGGTTTCAAAAACCTTTACGAGACTGTATCCGGCGAATCCCCCTTTGTCTTTATCGTATCACGTTTGGCGGCGGACGGCGGCCTGTTGCTATTTTTGTCCGGGTTTCCGTCATTTTTTCACCAAAGGAAAGGGACCGTCCGACGGTCTTTCCTCCCCGAACGATCGGACCTCTCCCGGTGGGAGGGGTCGGTTTTTATCCGGGCTGAACCGGACAAAAGCAATCTCCCCGCGGGGTTTGGCGCGGGGAGAAATCTTTTTTTAAGGCGTTACGCCTGCGGGCCGAAGGCGTC
This sequence comes from uncultured Clostridia bacterium, assembly GCA_947165615.1. Classification (GTDB taxonomy): domain Bacteria; phylum Bacillota; class Clostridia; order Oscillospirales; family Acutalibacteraceae; genus RUG806. The sequence goes on from CAMVBD010000061.1 coordinate 1,501, forward strand.
GATGAACAGTTGCCCGTTTTCGCGGTGCAAAACGGCGACGCTTCGCTTGTTCGTTCCGATCACGCCGTAGAGGTAGATTTTGCCGTCGGACTCTATGGCGCCCTTCGGAACAAAGGAGGCTATCGACTCATCCTGTGAAACACTCACAAAGCCCTCGAGCGCCGGAACGTAAGCCGGCGGCGTTCTCAGAACGGCGCGGTTCTGGAGAATGGAAAAAGCGGAATAGGGCGCGTCTGTCTCCGACAGCCAGTCCCTGTTCAGATCCTTTGTGGTGAGACCGAAATACCGGGATAAATAGGCGTCCAGCGTTTCCAGTTTTGTCAGAATGACGTACCGTTCCGGGGAATGCCCGGCCGCTTCTGCCCAGTCCTTCCACAGCGCGTATTCCTCGGGATGGTAATAGGCCGGCTCCCTGTCGTCGTCGCTGACGATATATCCGAGACAGTGGATGACCGCCGACAGGTCCATGTCGCGCGGGTCCGAATAATAACTTGTAAACAGCCAGTCGGCCCGGGCAAGCCGCGGGTGTGTGGAATGCGGATCCAGCGTTTTGGGCGTAAAGAGTTCCTTTTTCAGCGCCTGAAAGGCGTCGTCGTCCAGTTTTGTCCCGTTTTCCGGCACCGTGACCGTTTCGGCGTAGGCGCGGTACAGAACGTCAAATTCCGCGAACGCGGTCAGATACGCCGCGGTTTCCGAGCCTTCCGCCCGATAGAAAACGCCGATCCGGTAATGTCCCGGGGTAAGCGAGAGACCGGAAAGATCCGCGTCCAAAGTTTGCCGCGTATGTCCCTGCAGGAATGTTGTCGGCGCCCGGGAAACGTCGGACCGCGCTACGGTCTCCCAAAGCCCGGACGGCGTCCTGCGGTCGAGTTTTACGGGGCCCTCTTCCCCCAAAAGGGAAAAGGAGACCGGCTCCGCCGAATCGTTCGTCAGTTCCAGCGGCAGGATCAGGGGTTGGCTTTTTTCATCCAGCACCACGTTGGTTGTCGCCGAAACGCGCATGGCGGAGGTAAGCAGATAAAACGGATACACGGCGTCGCTTGCCTTTGCGGAAATCTCGATCCGGTCGGGCACGACCTTCATGATCGCGTCGTCATTTACATAGAACAGCGAGGGATTGCCGGATTCCCGTACGGTCCCCGAAACCCCGGCAAACGCCGTGATTTGCCGAAAGCCTTCTCCTTCGCCCCGGAACAGGTAATTTGTCCCGTCAAAATACAGAATGACCTCGTCGCCTCCGCTGAGACCGTATTTGCTGCCCGTCGTCGGGTCCGCGGCAAAGGCGTCGGCGCGGTAGTTCCACTGCTCATACAGCTCGTCGCTCTCCACCGCCGCTACGCGCCAGGCGTCCCCCACATAAAACAGCGTCACGGTATACCGGATCCCGTGTCCGGACGGGAAATCGACGCCCGTGTACTGATAGTCCGCGTCCTCGCGGATCGACAAAATCGCAACGCCCTCCTCTTGTGTCTCGTCCAGCAGCGTATAGCCGAGGTCGATAAAAACGTAGGTCTCGCCGACGGCCGTTTGTTCATAATACCGACCGCGTTTTCCGAAAAACGACAGGTTGTTCCAAAACGGCTGCACGCTCCCGTCCCCAAGGGTCTGGTCCGCGTAATACGGACGAGCGGTCTTTGCGAGAACGGACGCATACCGTTCCATAAGCCCCGGCAGCGCGGGGTCGTCCCGAACGTCCAGAATCGTCCCCAACAGCGGGTTCTCCTCCCCTTGCCCGAAGGACTGCAGAGCGCTTCTTAGCAGACAGGTTTTCGCGGCTTCAAACGCGGGACCGGCGTCTTCCGGCCCGTCTTTTTTCAGGGTGATTTTCGGCGACGCCTCTTTCAGAACTTCCCGTTCTTCCGACGTCTGTTTGGTATCGGGTTCCGGCTCGGTCTCCGGGTTTGGTTCCTTCTTTTCGGGCAGCAAAAACACCGCCACGGCGATCACGGCAAGGACGGTCAGAATCGCCAATCCCACGCCGAGTTTCTTTTTGACGGACATGTTTTTAATGCGCTGGCGGATGCCGATCTCCCCGAAGCCCAAGGGCGCCACGTTCAGTTTCCGGGCGGAATTCGCGCACGTCAGCAGCGCTTCGGCATAAACCTTCTTTTCCCCGGGGGAGACGTTTTTCAGCGCGCTCTCGTCCGCTGCCAGCTCCAGATCGCGCCCGAGCAGCAGATACGCCGCCCAGACGAGAGGATTGAACCAGTGCAGCGTCAGCACGAAAAAGCCGAGGAGCTTAACAAGCGGGTCGCGCCGCCGGATATGCGCCTTCTCATGGGCAAGCACCGCGTCTTTCGTTTCCTCCGGCAAATCGGACGGCAAAAAGATCTTTGGTCTGAAAACGCCCACCACAAAGGGCCCGGGCAGCGCGTCGCAGACGTAGACGCCCTTTTCGGTTTTCAGCCGCGCCGCTGTTTTGCGCCGCAGCCGCAGGTAGGAAAGCAGGGCGTAAAGCAGCATTCCGGCGCCCCCCGCCGCCCAGACCGCGAACAACAGCGTCGGGACGGAAAGGGGAGCGGCGGTTTTAACAGGCTCCGGCTGTATCAGGGTCCCCTGTCCGACCGGTGTTCCGGCGGACGGCTGCACGACGGCAGGTGCTTCCGGCGTCGGGACAAAATCCGTGTTCCCGCCGCTCTCTTCCCCGGACACGGCGGGCGGGACGTTGATTTCACCGGCGGGGGACCCCTCCGGCAAAAAGACGACGTTTTCGGCGGCAGCGGGCAAAAACTGCCTCACGTCCGGCGTCACGGACGTCGGGGATGTGACCGACACCGGCAGCAGCAGACGCACCGCCGCCAGCGCCCACAACAGGACGGTGTACTTGTGCGGCGCCTTTTTCAGCAGCAGCCGGATCGGCAGAATCGCCGCGATCACGACCGCGCCGCCGAAACTCATATTCAGCAGTCGCAATAAGAACGCTACCATTTATTTGTCCTCCATGTCGTCAATCAGGGCCTTCAGCGCCCCGATCTCCTGCTCCGTCAGCCGTTTTTTGGACGTAAACGCCGCCACGAACGCGGGCAGGCTCCCCGCAAACGCCTCATCCACAAAACTCTCGCTGGCCTTTGCCGCAAGGTCTTCCTTCGAAACAAGGCTTGTGACCGTGCCGTTGGCGTTTTCAAAGATCCCGCGCTGGCACAGTTTTTTGAGCACCGTGTAGGTCGTGGATTTTTTCCAGTCGAGCGATTCGGCAGCAAGTCTGACCAGTTCCCCCGAGCCCAGCGGCTCGTTTTCCCAAATGAGATCGGCGAATTTTGACTCCACCGCTCCCAGTACGGATTCGGACATCCGGTTTCTCTCCCTTCCGTTCATTTGGTCTATATCATATCGACCAATTTCAGTCTACACCATATAGACCGCCTTGTCAAGACCTTTTTAAAAAAAGGAAGAAAAAACAAAAAATCCCCTCCGGGGGAGGGGAAGTCTCACATGCCGTGTTCCAGCAAAAAGACGGAAACAAGGTAAAAGGCGCCGAACAGCAGGAGCAAAAGCAGAAGGAGCGCGACCGTGGCGCCTTGGGTTCCCATGGCGATCCATGCGGGCAGGTAGCGCAGTACCGGCCGCGTTTTGTCAAGTCTGTCGGACAAATACAGGAACAGAAAAACAAGTACGCAGACGACGTTGACAACGAAGGCCGCAAAACAGACGGCCCAAAACACGGTTTTGTCGGCGTCCGGCTTCGGGACATACTCAAAGAACGGAAGGAAACGTACAGACAGAATGCACAGATACAGCGTCGGCGCCGCCGTGATCAGAAGAACCGCGCCAAGGGCGGTCCCGACAAAACGGGGCAGCCGGCGGATTTCGGGAGCGGAAGGATTCGCCGGTTTCATCATGTCAGCCTCCTTTTTATAGAAATGATAGGATTCAGAAAAAGAATATAACTCGATTCAATCCATCCGCTATCATGCCCAAGCCCCAAGCGACCAGTGGAACGAACAGGAAACAGGCGGCTGACACGCAGACGCAGATGAAAGTCAGAACAGTAAGGGTGCGCCGCGGCTTCCAAGGCGTCGTATCCTTTTTCCCGGACAGTCGAAGGATGAGGACTCCGACCGCGCAGAGAAGGAACAGGACGAAAATGGGAAGCGCGGAAAAAACGCAGAACTTGCCGGGAAAAGAGTTCCATAGCCGGGAACCGAAGTAATGGGGCGGTACACAAACAAAATCCCAGTAAGACGCTATAACGACGGATACGACCGCGCCGGAGATCCCGAGCAGCAAAAGCGCGACCCGCAGACTCCGGTCCAGCAGACGAAATCGTCCGGGTTCCTGAAACGGTACAGGATCATGATTGGACTCACACATGGGGAAAACTCCTTTTCGAGCGTATGCGTTGCATTGAAAAACGGGGTTCAGGTGTTCCTTTTTTCTTATCCGGTCGCCGACCACCTCCTTTGTCTTTATCATAGCACAAAAAACTTTTTCCAGGTGCGGCGATGTAACATTTGTCTGTCTTTCTGTAAAAATAAAAAGCCCGTTCCCGGGCCTTCATATTACCTTCATATTAATATAATATATTATTTCAATTTATATTATCCGGCTCCCTGGTCTCTGCTGCCACGTCGGCCGGTGTTTCGGCTTCGCCGAGGTCCCCACCGGGGGACCCGCGCCCTCTGGCCTCTCTCACGTACAGAACACGTGGTTCCCGATGGACGTGATCACCGGACGGGAGCGGATCCACGCGCTTTTGGCGGTCCGGGGGTTATAATAATAGATCGCGCCGCCGGAGGGATCCCAGCCGTTCATGGCGTCCTTTGCCGCGCGCTTCGCGGTGTCCGTCGGCTCCACCTTCCAGTTCGCGTCCGTCACGCAGGAGAACGCGCCCTTCTGATAGATGACGCCCGAGATCGTATCCGGAAACGACGCGTGCGCCACACGGTTCAGGACGACGGCGCCCACCGCCACCTGCCCGGTGTAGCTCTCGCCACGGGCCTCCGCCGCGATCAGCTTCGCCAAAAGATAGGCGTCCGAGGACGAGTACCCGCCGGCGCCCGCGGAGGAGCCGGTCCCAAGACCCAGATAGAGCAGCGTCTTCGGCCCCGCGATCCCGTCCGCCGTCAGCCCGCAGTTCTTCTGGAACGCGATTACCGCGTTTTTGGTCCCGGTTCCGTAAATACCGTCGACCGCCCCGGTGTAATAGCCGAGACTCTTCAGTTTTTTCTGGATCTGTCGGACTTCTTCCCCGCGCGAGCCGTATTTCGACAGGGCGTCCACGGCGGCGGGTCCCTCACCGTTTCTGCGGTTTTCGGCGGTCACGATCCCCAAAAAGACCAATACGGCCGCCAAAAGCGCACAAAGGATACTTTTTGCCGCATTTTTGCCCGAAAAAAATCTTTGCATTTTCGTTTCTTCCTTCCTTAAAATCACATTCTATCCTTACTTTTCTCCAAAAAACCGAAAATACAAATAACAATATATAGAAAATTGTGGTCGAAAAACATCAAAAACACAAGATATAGTGTATATGGAAAAAGTTCAAAAAAATCGGAAAAAATCTCCGGAAAAATTGCAAAAAAGTGTTGACAAACGCTTTTTTGTGTGCTAATATATGCAAGCACTTGAGAGAGAACAAGCGATCCGCCGGGCGGACAAGTCCCCCGCAGGGAATCAAAAAGTTTTTTCAAAAAAGTGAAAAAAATGCTTGACAAACGCAAAAGAGTGTGATAATATTATCAGGCACTCGTGCGAAGGCCAAGTGCGAAACGGACCTTGAAAATTAAACAACGACGAACTAAAAGAAACCCT
>CAMVBD010000062.1 GCA_947165615.1 uncultured Clostridia bacterium
GAAAGCCTACACCAAAAAGCTACTTAAGGGTCTCAGGGAATCTCCCTGACAAGCGCCGTGCACATGCAAAGGCGATGCTTGCAAAGATGATACCGCGCTTTGCAAGCTGAATTGTGATATCACAATTCAATGCTTGATGAGACGATACCGATTATCGGTTCACCATCTCGGACGGTTCGATCAGATAAATATTTTTCTCTTTTTCGGCCAAGTCTTTGACTGTATCTGTGAACCCGCCGAGGGAGAAAAGGTAATAATATATGCTTCCTTTGCGCTCGTGTTTCGTTTTTAGTTTGTCGAGTTCATGCAGATCAAACGCCTCGTTTCTGAACTTGCACTCGCCGATAATAAAGTTCTTTTCCTTCTCATCGCAGGCCAGGATGTCGATCTCTTCCGGGGATGAATACGGTTTCCCATTCTCATCGTAATGCGTAACGTTGCCCCACCAGCGACCGATAGAAAGAAATGAAAACGGCAAACGTTCGTCCCGGTTTTGCAGTCTGAGATAACGAATCGACACTTCTTCAAACGCTTTGGACGCAAATTTATGCAGATCTTTTTTGATCACCTGACGCCAGATGATCTCGACGTCGCCCTGCTCCAATTCGGACATATACTTGTACGCATACGCGAACCAAAAACGGAAGAAGTTATCGCTCAATCTATATTCGCCGACGTTCTTTTTCGTTTTATCCTTTGCCGTCGTCAGCACAGGGAACTCGCGAATTACAAAGCCCAATTCCAAAAGATTTTTCAGATAAACGCTCGTTTTGCTGCTGTCCATTTGCGCGCGTGCGCAGACCTCGCCGAACTTGCAGCTGCCGTACGCGATCGTTTCAAGCAGCGTGATATATGCCGCCGGTTCACGTAATTCCTGATGCAGAATGTATTCGACTTCGTTAAATAAAGCGGTACCTTTTGTCAATATTTTTTCTTTAATATTTACCTCTAAGCTCTCATTTGGATCAAACTGTTTCAGATAATGCGGGATGCCGCCGAGAATGGAATAAGCAAGTATTTTATCTTCGTCGCTGTACTCCGGAAAGAATTTTACCGCGTCTTCAAAAGGCATCGGCTCCAGTTTATATATACCGGTCGCGCGTCCGTAAAGCGGATTCTTTACGCCGAGCAATTCGTCTTCGATAAAACTGATCGAGCTCCCGCTGATGATTAGCATAATGTTTGCGAAACGTAATTTATGGTCCCAAAGATTCTGGATCACAGAAGGAATGCTTTTATCTCCCTTGCACATATATGGGAATTCATCGATCACGATCACCGTTTTTTCGTCTCCTGGAAGATCGCCGAGCGAGGAGAAAATATCTTCCCAATCCGCGAACCGACGGATCGATTTCTGCATAGAAGGAGCAAAATCCAACAGCGCATCTGAAAAAGAAGTGAACTGTTTTCTGTCTGTATACTCGTTGCAGATATAAAAGAAATTCGGTTTGTCTTTGCAGAACTCGGTCAACAATTCCGTCTTACCAACACGACGCCTACCGTATACAACGATAAACTCAGCCTGATCGCTTTTATATCTTTTGTTTAAGAATTCAAGTTCTTTTTCTCTGCCGATAAACATAAATTACCTCGCAAACAATATAATAATTTCGTTTTGCCAAATCACAATTATGATTATATGTCAAATAACTGTGTTTGTCAACACCTATTATAAAAACAGAATTGCGATTTCTGCGATATTATGTTAAAATGGTATTGTCTTATCAAGCATTGAATTTGGTCCCCAAATTCGGAGATATCGTCTTGGCAAGCATCGCCGATGGGTACCCGTTTTCTCGCTTGCCATTATCTTGGCAAGCATCGCCATTGTATATACATCGGCGCTTGTTATGGGCATCGCCCCTAATACCCTGTAAAGGATAAAGAGTATGAAAAACGAATTATTGAGAATCTACGCAGCCACTGCCCTTGATTCTATTTTAACAGCAGACGATGTTTCTTATGCAAACCTGAACCGATCCGCGCTTTGGTTTCGGATCCAGGAACAGCATACCGAAATTGAAAAAGAGATTTCATTTGGACTTGTAGACAAGTGGAACGAAATCAAAGATTATGAATGCGCAAGTGTTTTTCGTAAGGTTTGGCTGCGCATCATTCAGACTTTTCGCAACACAACCGGCAGCGCCGGATTTCCGATGCATGTGCTTGAATCCATCGTTGACACCATGTTACCAGATATCGTTGCTTTTTTCGAAACAGATGAAGGAAAACGTGAGTTTGAAGAATGGAAAGAAGAACGCCGCCGCGCGGAAATCGTGCGCCATTACGACGCTTTGATTGATGAAAACAACGATCCAGTTCAAGATCCTACGCCGCTCAAAAAGCACATGGACGGTTGGGACGGTGATATTTTTATTGATGAACTTGAGCTTTCAAAAAGAAAAACCGTTCTTGAAATAGGCGTTGGCACCGGGCGGCTCGCAATCAAAACCGCGCCGCAAAGCTATGCGTTTTTCGGAATTGATCTCTCTCCGAAAACGATTGAACGAGCGAAGGATAACCTTGCCGGGAAAGAAAACGTCAACTTGATCTGCGGCGATTTCCACACCTATGAATTTGACCGGACCTTTGACATTATCTATTCTTCTTTGACGTTTATGCACATCAAAGAAAAACAAGCCGCCATTGAAAAAGCAGCTCGTTTGCTTAACGAATACGGACGGTTTGTATTGTCGATTGAAAAAAGTCAGGCGACAGTATTGGAATATGGGAAACGAAAAATAGAGATATTCCCGGACCGCCCGGAAACGATTGTAAAATATATGGAATCTGCCGGACTGAAGAAGATTGAACAGAAGGAAACAGAGTTTGCGTATATCCTGATCGGAGAAAAGTAACACCGTCTTTTATTACATAAAAACATCGCTTATTTCGTCACGCTTTTGGGGCTTGAACCCCCTTATTCTATGCGGATTATTAGTGTCAATTTGAAAACAGCAAAGCCTGAGTAATTTATGTGTGGCTTTATTGTAACAAAACCACTTTGGACCGACATTCATTTAAAAAATTGTAAGAGGGGCATATAAATGATTTCCTGTCGATTTCTGGATAAAAATGAAGTCCAGCGCCTGTTACCGCAATTATTCTCCATCCTGCATGAAAACATGAGCGTTATCGCGCCGACGGGCAATACTTATGAAGAAGATTACGCGCTTTGGAGCGGCGCCGTCGCCCCTGCAATGCAAAAGGAAAAACGTCAGATCGTTTTGATTCTCAGCGAGGACACGCTGATCGGATATCTGCAGTATTACACCAATGAAACGACCTTTATGATCGAAGAAGCGCAGGTAAGACCGGCGCATCAGGGCCGCGGCGTGCTGCGCAGCGCGTTCGCTTTTATCTGTGATCATATTTCGCCGGACGTTCTTTATGCGGAAGCTTACACAAACAAGAAGAACACGAGATCGCAAACCATATTGGAGAGCCACGGTTTTGCCCGGATCGGGGAGAACAAAAACGGGAACAGTTATCATTACCGTGCGGACTGTCAGGTATTTCTTTGCCGGATCAGAGAAAGAATTATATGAATCATTTTGAATGGAAGGATTATACGAAGAAAGATACTGCTCTTGTGGATTCCTGGCTGGATGCGGACACCGTCCGCATGACCGGGATGGACGAGGGTTTTGACGCATTTCATCAATACTGGAAACATGAATCGAGCCCGGAGCGCGGAGAATACTTTTGGAGCAAACTTGTATCTGAAAATGGGCATCCGTTCGCGGTCATTTCCTATGGGTATTATAACGGTACGGTAACGATCATGGAAATCGTTGTTGATCCTGCTGTACGTGGACAGGGCAAAGGCACTGCTGTTATAAATGAATTCTTAAACAATGCCGCTGTTTGGATCGCACAGCCGATCACTGTATTCAACGCGGTCGTTTTTTTAAGAAATACCGCGTCGCAGATTGCTTTCTACAAGGCGGGGTTTGTTTTGGAGAATAAGGATCAGGAGCGTTGGAAAAGGGCTGTCAATGATTCCGAGATCCTTTTTCGATACACGAAAAGAACCTTACCTCCTTTCTCTTCAACTCAAATCCGATGGCTGGGACCGGATGAACGGCGTCTTTTCAACGCGCACCTGCGGTTATGTGATCAAAACGCAATTTCCATCAAGAAATGGAACGCAATAATAAAAACAGGAGTTCATTATTGTGGACTGTTTGTTGATAACCAAATGGTTGCCCGCGCCTGTATTGAAAAACTGACGGACCGTTATTGGGAGATCTCCGACGTGCGCGTGGCAAAGGAGTATCGGGATCGGGGGTACGCAACAGCGATTTGCAGTTTTGTTGCAAATGAAATTCTGTCAAGCAACCGCATCCCGACGATCCGAACGGAAAAGGATAACGCCGCCATGCGAAAGGTGATAAAAAAGCTAAAATTTCAGCCCTTTGCTGAAAATATGGACGATCGGTATGTTTGCAAAATTGCCTCTCTGCAGGAAATGGAAGAAAAATGGGATTATGAAATCAAGCTCCATCCCAGGCAAGAGAACTGGATCATCTGGAAAGCCGAGGCAATCAACAATTTTCAAACAGGCAGATCGATTCCTTATTACGGAATCCTTGACGTGACGATCATCTGCGAGGCAACTGCAGTAGTCGATCCAGGCGAGGTGCAAAATAGCGCTGGAATGATGGACGAAAAAACGGCGTATCTTTGCGCTTTCCGGACAATAAAGGAGTATCGGGAAAAAGGTTACTTTTCAAGGCTGATGCGCTTTATGCTGAACGATCTGAAACAGAAGGGATATACAAAAGCGGTTTTGGGCGTGGAGCCCGGCAATAAAAAGAACAAAGCAATGTATACCCATTGGGGATTTACAGAATTCATCGAATCGGCAATGGAGCAATATCCAGATGGAACGGTGATCGACGTAGAGTATTTCGGAAAATCTTTAACTTAAAAATCCTTGTGCAATGGTTTTCTTTTAAGATTATCACAAGTTATTCCTCAAAGTCTAAAAAATCATCCCATTCGCTTTGTCCGGGAGGCATCAACCATTCCGACACAGGCGTTTTGCTGTCACCAAAGCATTGATTCAGAGAAAAATTCCGGTATGGATTATTAATAGCATTATCTCTTTTTCGCTCCTCTTTTTGCATCTCCATGATCTGTTGCTTTGCTTCGTTTGCAAAACTATTATGTCTTCCGCCTGCAGCTATCTCATAACAGCATAAAATCATGTCATGAAATTGATCTTCTGTTGTTTTTTCAGTAAGGAATGGGATTATCACTTTGCGTATTTTTTGCGGCAAACAACTTAATTCTTCTTTGAATCTTTCCCTTTCTGTGTATTTTGATAAGAAGGGTTTGGAACCAAATCTCCTTGCCAAAAGCTTTCTTCGTTATTAAAAACAACGGTGTATTTCGCAGGAAAAGAGATTCTGTTTTTTTCAAGGAGCTCTTTGATTTGTGGGAACTTTCGTGCTCCGTTTTTCGGCATTTTGTATGTCGCATGTGGTTCATCACATTCTTCCAAGCATAAATGTTTGGCGTCGGGCGTAAAACGAATACAAATCATTTTTCCGAAGAGCTGTTCTGCAAATTTTGCATTCAAACAGAACCTTTCATCTTCGTAAACAGTAACAGTTTTTACATTTTGACGATTGACAGGCGGTTCCACGATAACGGAAAACTGATCCTTTGAAATAAAACAAGATTTAAACATTTTTTTCTCCTTTCTTACTATTGCACAAGGATCGTTGTATGAAGTTTTGAAACAGGATCAGGAATCTTACAAAACCGTATCCGCCAGAACGCCTGCAAGATCGAAGCTGTCAAACCGCATAATGCTTTCCTCATTCGTCCCGAAGCTGAGGAAGTTGACGCTGCCGTACCATACGGTTTTATTATCCAGTACGGTGAACTTCTGATGAAAGCTGCTTTTGAGGATAACTTTTAAACCTGCTGCCTCGAGCGTTTGCAGGTTTTCTTTTGTCAGCTCAGCGTTTTCTCCGGTGAAATCCTCCGGCGGACGGGTGACGACGGAAACGGAAACACCTCTTTGCACTGCTTCCGTAAATGTGGGCAAAAGCTGCTTTAACCGGTTCTTTCGCATAAACGGGGAGACGATCAGCATTTCCCTGTCCGCTGTTTTCAGATCCTGCAAAAAGACGGGATAAAAGCTTTTTCCGTCATAGATCACATCCGGCACGGCGGACAGATCCGTATCCGTTTTTACATGATATCCGATGGTGGCATAGCTTTTCAGGCGCTTCTGATACATCCGTTCCAGAACGGGGATATGGATATCCACGTAATCATAGATCAGCACTTCTTTTTTGCCGGGATAGTTTCTGTGCAGCCGCCCCGCGTACTGCGCCACCTTGCCCTTCCATGCGATGGGCAGCGCGAGGAACAGCGTATCCAGGCGTGGGTAATCGAAGCCTTCGCCCACGTACTTTCCCGTTGCGATCACGATCAACGGTTCTTCCGCCGGGATCGCATTCAACTCTTGAATAGCCTCGCGCTTTTCTTTTGCGGACGCAGCCCCGGTCAGCACGATCACGTTCTTGCATTTGCCGGTCAGGAGCTCGCGCAGTGTGTTGGCGTGTTCCTTTCGCTCGGTCAGAATAATTGGCGTCCGTCCACTCTCAACGCTTCTCAATACATCAGAAATAATCACGCCGTTGCGTACTTCACTCTGGGCGAGATCCGAATAGATCTGCGAGATCATTGTTCCCGGTTCATAGGTCTTTCGGAAAGAGGTGAAGCGTGGCACCAGGAAGTGATCAAACTCCCGTTTCTCCGCCTGCGCCTTTGCGTCTACCCGGTAGCGGATCGGGCCGCACTGCATAAAAATGATCGGGTGGTGTCCGTCCTGCCGCGTGGGTGTGGCGGTCAGTCCGTAAACGTATTTTGCCGTGACTTCTTTTAATATAGCTGCAAAATTGACGGCGGAAACATGGTGGCATTCATCTACGATCACCATGCCGTAGTTCTTCACGAGCGGTTTTACGTCATTCCCCGAAATCAGCGACTGCATCACGGCGATATCCACCACACCGTGCGGCGTGTTCTTTCCCGCGCCGAGCTGTCCGACGGGTGACCACGCCGTTTTTCTGCCGCGCCCTTTTTTCGGCTCCGGCGGCGTTACGTCAAATCGCAGAAACTGTTCCACCGACTTTTTCCACTGTTCCATCAGCGCCTGTGTATGGAACAGAACCAGTGTGTTTGTTTTTATCTCGCCGATCAGATAGGCGGCGAGAAC
>CAMVBD010000063.1 GCA_947165615.1 uncultured Clostridia bacterium
ATTTTGAATCAAAGTTCTTAAAGTGTTTTCCAGCAGATCTTGTGGGGATCCAAAGAATAATTCAAGTCCGTAGAAGGAAGCGAAACTTTTATGCTTATCGCTGACAAGCGTTCCATCCTGTTTCCATACACGGTTCAGAATTTCAGCGATTTTCCCGGGAAAAGGCGTTAGCGGCTTCCCAAAGAAAAACGTCGGCAAATTGGAAGCGGCTTCCTGCCAAATAGCGCTTCGCCGCACGATTTCTTCGGGAGAAGCGTTATAACTGTATACTGTTTTCGTCCTTGCTTTGTCGAGTTTCCGCAGAACGAAAAAGCGGATCCACTGTGGAGTGTGAGAAGGGTCTGCTACCTTTGTCTTCGCCAGGTATTCGGCAAAATCCGTTGCCTTTTGCTCAAACTGCATTTGGATATGCTCTACAGAAATGAACCCGCCCATCATTTCGGTTAATACCTTCAATTCCTCCGAGATATCAGATGCAAATATAAACAAGGCTTCTCCTTTTCCGGTTTGGATCCAGTACTTGTTTTTCTGTGCTTCTCCGGAAATCCATTCCAGTGCGGCGCCTAAGCTTTGACGGTTGTCCTTAGAGATGGGATATGTCTCATTTTCGATCCTTCCGTACCGATATTGACAGGGCTGACCTTTAAACATCGTTCGAAGCGAGGCATCAAATCCCGCGGCAAGTTTGATCTTTGGCATTGGTTCCGTCAAGGGACGGTAGGGAGCGCCAAAGGCATCTGCAATAACAGCCTGCCGGTTTCCCGCATTGTCTTCGTTGGCAGTTAACAGTGCCTTATTTAATTCCTTCGCAAAGCGTCTGCCTACGGTTGAATAACCCATACTCTCCAATTCCCAGGAATCCAAAACAATGGATATTTTGCCGAAGGCCTGTGCTTCGCCGTTTTCTACTTGTTGTCTCTCTTTTTCGGTTGGGCAGTAAAACAGGAGCGTCAATGCGGATTGAATGTCTGTTTTTTGTTCCAACATGTTAAAAGCACATGTTTGAAGTTGAGCATGCAATACAAGCGGATCCTCAAAAGGCGCCCATTCGTCGATCAGGCGGATTACTGGTTGAAACGCAGTTTTTCTCTGAAGTCTTTCTTTGAGCTCTTTGGGCTTGGAAGAAAAGTTTTGTTTGTATTTTTTTAAGAATTTTGTCGTCCAATTGTTTTTTGTGCACCAGGTTCTCAGTTGATTGACATCAAGTCCTGCGCCTTGTTCGTCCTTTAGCCGGGAGATCTCTTTTTGCTGTTTTTTATCAGAGATATAATAAAGCGCAGCCAGATTCATGGCAGGGAAGGAACCTTGATTGTTCCCGAAACGACGAATATTTTCAGCTTTTTCAGGCGGAACGTCTTCGATTTTTGTGATTCTGCCGTCCTGGAGAACGAAACGCAGGCATGGAGCGTTTTTTGTGATATTTGCAATGGGGGTATATTCCCGATACCATGGCTTGGTCTCAATCCCTGCCGAATCCATTGCGGTCGCGAGCTGATAAAGCTCGTTGATCATTCTTCGGTCACCTCCTGTCGTGGAAAGATCAGAATACCCTGCCGGATCGTCAGATCGGTATCGTACATCGGTGAAAAGTCGGATTTATATCCATTTGAAAAAGATTGGCGAAGCATCGACGGAATTCGAATGTCTTCCATATCCTTGCAGACTTTTGTATCATTCCTGAACGGCCCAAAATAGGATACGGTGAACTCCTTCCATCCAAGACAGAGGCTTCCATAGGTTTGTCCGCGGCGAATTCGCCGATTAAAAATCTCTTGGTACGCGTGTCCGGGTGAACTTGTTTTGTGGTCCCATTGTTTTGCAGAATCCGGTAGGCTATCTTTGTATGCATTCGGTCGGACGACTGCATAGAGCCGATAACAAACGTCAGTCAAAACGGTTGCAAAAAGCTGATATCCGTTTCCTTCCTTTATGTTATCGGGATTCCGCAAGGGACCTCCATAGTTTGTCGCGTAGCTGTGATAAAGGATTGGCGCACAGATCTCCACCTTAGTAGGAATGATTTCGACAGCGGGTCCCCAAAGGACCGATTCGAAAATTCCCTTTACTGCGGAGTATGTCGGAGCGGGATAAGAGACCGGAGAATCTCCTGTGTCCGGTCGGGTCCAGATTGCCGTTTGTCCGGCAATCTCCATTTGGATAGGGTATTCGAGTTTTACCATTTGCATCCCTCCTTGTGTTTATTTATACTGTACCTTCTCGGTTCAAGATTATCATAACAAAAATGCAATGTTAATTCAAGAGATAATTTTATAAAAATAGAATGAAAAATAAATTTCTCATTGCGTTTTTGATTTTTTTTTGGTATAATATGACAAACATGCGGATTCGTCCGTTATGTTTCTCGTTTCCTCCTTCCCAACGGGAAAATCAAGAAGCGTGTGGATTGAAATATAAAAATAGACTGAAAGGAAGAGGAACCTGACCGGCTTTGCCGGTCTTGTTCTTTATTGATACAATTATTTATCTGTACTTTTTCATTATATGCCGCATATAGTCCGTAAAATAGGACTATGCCAAATCAAAATCCCCGGTTTTGAGGAAACCGGGGATCAATACGTATATTTGGATCTTTTTTATTTGTCCGGACTAGGCAGGGGCGCGTCTGCTTTTGTCTTTTTGTGTTTCAGCAGCTTTACGGTGATGATCACAAGATCCGCAAGGATGACCGCCATGGGGATGAGGGCGGACATGGCGATGGAAAAGGTCGGGCGCTGGCTATGAAGAATGATGGTATTGATCAGCAGAATGCCGACTTCATAGGGCGCCGCGGCGACGGCAAGGACGATCAGCGTGACGATGACCGCGCGCTTCCCGGTGTGGCGCCGGAAGCCGTTGACGGCGTAGGCGGCAAGGAAGCCGAAGCCAGCGATCGAAAGCAGCAGGATTGTGTCGATGACGGCATAATAGAACAGGTCGTCCCAGATAATGAAAAGTCTGGACGCCCACGCGCCGAAGAAGACGCAGAAAACAGTGAACAGGAACAGCAGCACCGCAAGGCCGAAGCGTTTTTTCTTCAGCGCGATCACAGCGACCGCAAGGCAGAGCAAAACAAGAACGCCAGCGGCGATCAGAACGCCGTCGATGTTGCCGCTGTCTCTAGTCCATTCCTGCGGGGCAAGATAGGGCCGGATCATCAGATTTTCCATCGGCAAGCCCTCGCAGTACTGGGTGGTGCCGACGTCCTGTATCGCCTGAATGAGCGCACGGTTGGCCTCCATGTTCGGGATCGCGCCGAGGATCCGGTGGAACTTCCCGGAGAAGGTGCTTGCTTCGTAGTAATCCCAACTGATCCGCGAACGGGCGATCCGGTCGCAGGCTCCGGTGTTCCCGGCATCCTTGGTTTTCTGTAAAGCAGTATCCCAAAGACCCTCGATCCGCGCGCAGTCCTCCTTCGTTACGTCGTGCAGGGAGTCTGTCATGGAAAAATAGATATGCAGATGGCCGTCTTTGTTTCCTGCATGTTCGGTCAAATAGTCGAGGATTTGCCCGACCTCTTCGCCGCCTTCGCCGTAATAGGCGTTCAGGAATTCACGCCGCTTTGCGGCGCTTTCCTCTTCGGTGAGCACATATTGCATATTGACCGAGAGCTCCCAGGCGCGCAGGTCGGCAAATTCTGTGTTGCATCTGTCGGCGTAATAGTTACCCTCTTCGTAAATGCCCACCACGTTATGTTCGCGGAAGACCTGAATATTCCGCCAAAGGACGCCCCAGTTCGGGAAAATGCCGAGGGTATTGGCGAAGTTGGTCACGTAGTCCCAGACGTAAAGACGGTTGGAGATCTTCGACCAGTCTTCCAGATCCTTCATGAACTTGACGTTTGCCTCACAGTTCGGATCGTCCAGCGTATGGGCAAAGCAGCACTCGATGGAGCACAGGCGCACGCAGACGTTTTCGCGCGGCTTGATCCCCGTCGGGGCGCTGCGGGTATACTGATAGGCAAACGTGTCAAAGACGACGTCGGGGTAGTCGGGCCCGACCGCGTCCGCGATCTGGTTGACAAACCACAGCATGAGGCCGGACTGCCCGCCGTATTGGTCGGCGATCTTCGTGCAGTTGTCGCACAGGCAGTAACGCTGGTTGTCGTTTTGGGTCACAGAGACGATATTCAGCGCCGCGTCGGGGTCATAGGATTTCTCCAGATTGTTTCTGACGTCCTCGATCGCGCGGGCGACGACGTCCGGGTTCGACAGGCACAGTTGCGTCGGCTCGCGCTTGCCGCTTTCGGTAAACGCGAAGTACTCGGGGTGCGTCTCAAACAGTTCGCCCTGCGGGACGATCCCGGTCGACAGCGAATGGCAGAACCAGATGTATTTGACTTTTCCGCCGTCGATGGCTTCCAGCGGGGAATAGGTGCCGTTGAGACCGTTTGCAAGTGCGAATTCGCGGTCGTGCGGGCTGATCCAGTCCGTGTCTGCGTACTCAAGCGTCGGGACGTAGCCGTGCGTGTAATTTGCCGGGATCTCCAGCCGCTCCAAAGCGGGAACGACCTTCACGTCCGCGGAATAGACGCGCACGCCGCACAGGTCGTACAGAAACTCGAATACGCCGTTTTTCAGACCTCTGATATCGGCGGCTTCGATACGCAGGACCGTCCCGTCCGAAAAGACCTTGCAGCTGCCTGTTTTGCCGTCGCCGGCTTCTTCGTTTGTCAACTGCAGCACAATGGCGGCGCCGTCGGCCTTCTCCGCGATCTGCGGCGCCTTGCCGAAGGATTCGGTCAAATACTTCTGCAGGATCTGAGCCGCGTCTTTTTCGGCGTCGGACGCGTTTCCCGTCAAAAGGATGACGGGTGTGATACCCGCTTTCTTGTCAAACAAAACAGTTCCGCCTTCGGCGAACGCCGCCGTCCCGACGGACAGCAGCAAAACGGCCGCAAGCAGCAGAGCAAAAATCGTTTTTCCCGTGTGTTTCATATCAGCCACCCTTTCGTGTCTTTTCTCTTAAATTATATCGGCAAAAGGCCGTGCTTTCAACGCATGATTTATTTTATTTCACCTTTACTGTCTTTGACTGCCGACCTCCGTCCCAAAAGACTCTGACCGTCACGGGTTTGTCGGACGTGACCGTGACTTGCGGTTCCGCCGCCGCGTTCTTTCTCTTTTCGCATTTAAGCGTCAGCGTGGCGTCCGTGCCGAAGGGATAGTTTTCGACGCCGAACGCGTCGGTCAGATCGACGTACCAGTTGACGACGTTGTTCCGCGCGTCCGGTTTGATGCCGAAAACGTACTCGAACAGGACGGAGATCGGGACGATCCCGGTCCAGCCCACAAAATCGGCGTGAGAGACGTTGCCCTGACGGGGCCTGCCGTCTTCTCCCGGCATGGCGGCGTAGTTTTCGTACACCGTGCCCGTGTCGTTAAAGACCGAGACCACGTTTTCGAGGTAATTGAGACCGATCTCGTGCGAGAGTTCATATTTGCCGTAGGCGTCGAGACCTTTGAGGACCATATAACTTGTGGGCGCCCACACGCCGCCGCACCAATAGCCGCCCGCCGGGTCAAAGGACGGGTGATCGGCGGAAAGAGCCGGCAGGCGGCAGGGCGTCGCAAATTCCTTTTCGTTCGTCAGGTGCGCCAAAAAGGGTTCGACCCGCTCTTCCGGCACGGCTTCGGCCAGCAGCGCCCAGTAAGCGCCGAGGTGCTTGACGCCGTTCAGTTCGCCGCTGCGCCACCGGTCGTAATAAAAGCCGGTCTCCTCGTCCCACAGGGTTTCGTTGACGACCTGCAGCAGATGGTCGCGCTCCGCTTTGAGGTTTTCGGTGTCGGCTTCCCTGCCGAGGATCTTTCCCATTTCGATCAGGAGTCTGCAGTTCATCAGTTCCTGCAGACACGCGTCGATCCAGACCATATGCCCGTGCGAAAAGGCTACGTCGTACCCGGGCTGCTGGCGTGGAAGGTTGTCCATGCCGCAGCCGAGTCCGCTGGACCAGTACGTGCCGTCCGGCCAGGTATGGAATTCCTCCATCCACTCATGGTAGGCCATCAGCACCGGAAAAACCTTGGCAAGCCGGTCCTTGTCCCCGAAATTGAGAAAGTATTCCCACTCGCTCCACGCCATGATGTCGGGACCGGTTGCGGACGGGTCAAAGCGTGTAAACGCCTCCTTGCAGGTGTCCTGCTCCATCTCCCGGCAGATATAGCCGTCCTTGTACTGGTGGGAATAGAAGTTGTCCAGCGTTCCCTGAAAGTTGAAGGACCTTGCGCCGTAGCGCCCGAACATCAGAATGAAGACGGTGTCCCACATAAAGATCTCGCCGTTGAAAGCGGTGTCGATGTAATTGGACACAAAGCCCGAAAACATCGAGGGGCGCCTGAGGTTTTTGAACGCGATCTCCCACGTTTTGTAATAGCAGTCCACGGCGTCGTCGTGCCCGGTCCAGAACGGACGGGGAAGGTTGTCTTTTTCTTCCTCGTACGTCGGCAGTTTTTTGTTTTCCCGCTCCTGCAGAATAAACTCGTTTTCAAGGGCAAACCGGTTTTCGCGGATGGTCATTTCGTTGTGGGGGTTGTTTTCGCCCGTGTTTGCCCGGTTCAGGGTGTACGCAAGCGTCAGACAGGTGCTGACGATGAAGGCGATGATTTTTTTAAACATAAGCGGTCTCCTTTCGGAAAGGGAAAAACGGCGGCAGAAAAGCCGCCGTTTCGGGGTTTATTTCAGTTTGCCGATGAGCTGCGTGAAGAAGTTGAAAATAAACTTGAAGAACGCCATGATATCCGCGCAGAAACTCTCGGTGTTCCGCCCGATAAAGTCGGTGGCGTCGCGGTAGCCGTACCGGATGAGCCGGCAGTCGACGTCCGCGTCGGGAACCAGTTCGTTCAGCGTGTCGGCAAGGTCGTTGCGCACCGCGGGGTCGGGGCTGTGGCAGACCGTGCAGCGCCCGTATGCGTCGTAGTGATGCGGCAGAACGCAGGCGTTTGCTCTGTAATAGCGCGGGGAGCGCACCAGCGTCCAAAGGATCTGTTTCGCGCCCTCTACAAGGGTCGCGCGCGTGATCTCGCCGCTGTCGATGGCGGCGTAGACGACGTTGACGTCGCAGTGGTCATACGGCGTATGGACGTTATTGGAGGCGTTGATTTCCCGGACGTGGTTTTTGCCGTTGCCCCAGTCGGTCGTGATAAAGCCCTCATATCCCCATTCGCCGCGCACAATGCCGCGCAGCAGGTAAATTATCGACAGAAGGAAAAGATTACCTCGTC
>CAMVBD010000064.1 GCA_947165615.1 uncultured Clostridia bacterium
GGTCATCTTCAGCTTGGAGTGGGCGTTGTCGATGGACAGCAGGATCATGGAGTCCGAGCGGGTGTCTTCGGAGCCGTCCGCCGTGTCGATGCCCATAAGCAGGATATTCGTAACGTCTTTTGACTGCATCAGTGCGGTCGTATCCGCTGCATGTGAAAACGTTACGTTTTCATAGTCTTTCGTGACATAGGAATACGCCAGGAAAAAACCGCCTGTCAAAAGAAGCGTCAGCACAAGTAAAACGACAAGGATCTTGCGGAATACGTGCCTTTTCTTTTTACGGATTTCGGTGTTTTTTGTCTCAGATGTTTGTTGCATTTTGATTTTCTTCCTTTCCCGAGTTCTCATTCTATATGATGCTGCATAAAAAAACAAGACCCAAATTGTAAAAATCCTGATAATTGATATCAAAAATTATTTAAAAGTTCTTGAAATCTCCGCAACATTTCACTATAATGGTTTCCATAATCACGAAATATGCGGAGTTGGATCATGTTAGGTAAAATGGTTAGAGTGAAAGTGACCAAGCCGTGCAATTATTTCGATCACCGTAGCGGGATCCGCTATCTCGTCAACTACGGTATTGCCGAGGTCCAGGGCGAAAGACGGGCGTTTGTGCTCGGTGCGTATATCCTCGGCGTCAGTCACCCTGTCAGAGTGTTTGAAGGAAAAATAATTGCCATCCTGCATTACAAGGCGGAGCGCAGGATGATTCTGGTGGTCGCGCCTAAAAACATGCGAAGGATCAATTACGAGATCAGCGACGTCCTGTCCTTCGCGGAAAACCCCGAGCAATACACAATGGAGTGCCTGTACGAGCATTCCTGCGGCGCGGTGGTCTATCGAAAAATTTTTGACGAATATCGTTTTCTGCTGATCAAAAACAAGCGTTCCAGCAACTGGGGCTTCCCGAAGGGACATATGGAGCGCGGAGAAACGATGCAGGACACGGCAAAACGCGAGGTCCTGGAGGAAACCGGGATCCACATCGACATCCTCGACGGTTTTTGTTACGAATCCCGATATAAAATCGGCAATAAGATCGAAAAACGGGTGGGCGTTTTCCTCGCGACGACTTCGGATACGCAGACCGTGATCCAAAAGGAAGAAGTCGACGATTATATCTGGCTGCGCTACGACGCCGCCATGACGACGCTGAAGTTCGACAACGACAAAGAGATTCTGGAGCAGGCTTCGGCGCATATGCACGCAATGATGTGCAGCGTCGGAGAAGGGGAGGAAAACGCACATGACTGAACAGATCGCGCAATGGTTTGCGAATCTCTCGCAGGGGAGCCGCTTGTTTGACTACCTTATCACGTTTATCGTTTCCTGCCTTCCGATTCTGGAGTGCAGGGGCGGAATGATCGTCGCGGGTCTCCGACACGTCCCGGCATGGCAGGCGTTTATTATCTGCTACATCGGCAACATCCTGCCGATCCCGTTTATCCTGCTTTTCATCAAACAAATCTTTGCCTTCATGAAAAAGCACAATATCCTGAAGGGGCTTATTGAAAAACTTGAAGGAAATACCGCGAAGAATCAGGAGAAAGTCCTGAAATATAAGCAGTGGGGACTTTTGGCTTTTGTTGCGATCCCGCTGCCCGGCACCGGCGGCTGGACCGGCTCTCTGTTTGCCGCTCTGCTCAACATTGATTTCAAAAAAGCGTTCCCGATCATCGCGCTCGGCGTTCTGATCGCCGAGATCATTATGTTCATTCTGGTTGACGGCGTCGGCGGTGCGTTCGCGCAGTATTTCCTCGGTTCGCAAGGCGCTTCCGATGCCGCGCAGACCGTTTCCGCTTTTATTTCGCAGTCTGCGTCCACCGCTGTCTGCTTCTGAGGTGAGTAACATGAGTGATTCGTCCAACCGTCCCCTTGACGGCGGCATTGCCTTTGGCGGCGGCGCCGGAAACGAATACGTTCGCGCATTTGAAGAGCGCCGTGATGCGCTCCGGCAGTCCGGCGACCCGGACGGTATGGTCCGGGATGAGATTCTGTCTATCAAGCCTTTTGAATCGGATGCCCCGGCTGAGGAAACTCCGGCTGTCCGTCCTGACGAGGATGAGCCCGTTCCGGCGTCGGATATCCGAATGGACGACGCTTCTGTTTTGCAGGATAACGGTGAACGGACGTATACCGGTTTTCGGCTGCCGGACTCGATCACCGGTTTTTCCTATCTCGGCTATTCTGTCGCAAACAGCGATTCGTCTCCGGAAGCCCTGCCCGCAGAAGAGGACGCGCAAGAGGAATCTTCCATTCTCTACGATGAGGAGGACCTTTACGACGACGAAGAGTACGACGACGAACTGTACGAGGAGGACGAAGAACCTCTGCACGGCTTCAAAAAACTGTTCTCCGAAAGCGGTGTCCTTACGGGCATGATGCTGACGATGGGGATCATGTGCGCCGCTTTCTTCGTGTTGTATGTCATTACGATCAATGTGCGTGATTTTTCGTTTGCAAACGCCATGGCGCTGCTGGCAAACAGACCTGAAAAGATCACGATCGAGTTCGATTATCCGTTGTTGCCTTTCCTGAAGGTGCTTTTGTATCTCGTACCCTTTGCCGCGATCTTTTTTGTGGCGGCTTTGATTGTAGAAGACAAAAACGGAAAGCGGTACAATAAAAAAATGATCGTTGCGATCCTTGTTTTATTGTTGCTTGCGGTTGCCGCTGCCGCGTTTGATATGGTTTACGCCCACCTGCTGTTCTGAGAAGAAAGGGCTTGACAATTTCGGATTATCCTTTATAATATTGTTTATCCAAAACCATTGACGGGAATCAGTAAACGGCACTGCGCCTTCAGAGAGCGGCCGGTCGGTGCAAGACCGCGGCAAGGTCCGTTGAATACATCCCCGAGGCGCGCACCGAAACCGAAGGCGGTAGGCTGCGACGGCAGGCATCCGTTATCTTATGCCGGAGTCTCGGACTCCATGAGGGCGCTTTTGCGAGAAAGCGCTGAAAAAAGGTGGTAACACGGGCGACGCCTGTCCTTTTAGTCGGAAAAGGACGGCGTCGTTTTTATTCAGTCTCAAAAATCGGAGGAAACAAAAATGGGAATTTATGAAGAACTCAAACAGCGCGGCCTGATCGCGCAGGTCACGAACGAAGAAGAGATCCGTGAAATGGTCAACGCCGGAAAAGCGACCTTCTACATTGGCTTCGACTGTACGGCGGACTCCCTGACCGCCGGTCACTTTATGGCGCTCACGCTCATGAAGCGCCTGCAAATGGCAGGCAACAAGCCCATTGCTCTCATCGGCGGCGGCACGACCATGATCGGCGACCCGTCCGGGCGCAGCGACATGCGGAAAATGCTTACCCGTGAGGACATCGACCACAACGCCGAGTGCTTCCGGAAGCAAATGGAAAAATTCATCGAATTCGGTCCCGGAAAAGCCGAAATGGTCAATAACGCCGACTGGCTTTTGGACCTCAATTACGTGGAACTGCTGCGCGAAGTCGGCGCGTGCTTCTCCGTCAACAACATGCTGCGCGCCGAATGCTATAAACAGCGCATGGAAAAGGGACTCAGCTTCTTCGAGTTCAACTACATGATCATGCAGAGTTACGACTTCTATTATCTGTTCCAGCACAAGAACTGCAACATGCAGTTCGGCGGCGACGACCAGTGGAGCAATATGCTCGGCGGTACGGAGCTTATCCGCAAAAAGCTCGGCAAGGACGCGCATGCCATGACCATTACGCTCCTGACGGATTCGCAGGGCAAAAAAATGGGCAAGACCGCCGGCAACGCCGTATGGCTCGATCCCAACAAGACCAGCCCCTTTGATTTTTACCAGTATTGGCGCAACGTCGGAGACGCGGATGTCTTAAAATGCATTCGTATGCTGACCTTCCTGCCCATGGAGCAGATCGAGGAGATGGATGCCTGGGAAGGCTCCAAACTGAACACCGCAAAAGAGATCCTTGCGTTTGAACTGACAAAACTCGTCCACGGAGAGGAAGAGGCCGAAAAAGCGCAGCAGGCCGCAAGAAGCCTGTTCGCCGCCGGCGGCAGCGACGCCCCGGAATCGGAGCTAACCGAGGCGGACTTTACGGACGGCGCCATCGACGTCGTGACGCTTCTTGTAAAAACCGGGCTCGTCGCCTCCAGAAGCGACGGCCGCAGAGCGGTCGAACAGGGCGGCGTGTCGGTCGACGGCGAAAAAGTCACCGATTTCAAAAAGACTTTTTCCGAGGATGTTTTCCGGAGCGGCGTGCTTGTCAGAAAAGGCAAAAAAAGTTTTAAGAAAGCGATCCTGAAGTAAACCGATCGGAATTATGTAACACAAAGGAACTGTACGCCGCAGTTCCTTTGTTTTTTATCGCGGGCGTTCTTTCCCGAGCCATCGGATCTTTACCTGTACGTCGAAGCCGACTTTTGTGTTATTCTTGTCAAACAATGTATAATTATGCAATGATTCGTCGTTTGGATACCGCAGCGCAATCCGTCGGTAAAGCCGCAAAACGTCGTGATGCGATTCGTAGAACAGCGATCGGAAAACGGCGTTTGTTTCCTGTTCTATCTTGTTTGAAAGGGCTTTTGATAAAAGAACGTCGATCTCTTCGCCGGGTCCTTCCGTGTTTTTTGATATATATTCCGTAAGGTCCGCAGTCACACGGATCCTTACGGTAACATGCACGCCGCCCTGCTCCGTTTTGTCTGTAGACACAGCCGTTTTTGAATCCGCGATCTGCAAGGAGGCACGTGCGCCCTCTTCAAAAAGCGAGAAAGAGCCGCACTTATAATTCTGAGTCAGAAAAAGGAAGAAGCCGGTTTCGGTATTCGACAGCGTTTTCGACCATTTGTCCTCCGTAAAAAATGCCGTTCCGACCGGAAGGACTTCTGTATTTTCGTCGTTTTGAATTTTTGACAGTACGGGGCAGAAAGCAGAATCTGATTCTGATTGGTACAGGGATAAAAACCGGTATAATTCTGTCTTTACGCATGTGCCGCCGTAAGATCCCTTTGTCAGGATCTCTCCGATCCGTTCCGCCGTGACGGACTCTCCGGACGTCTCTTCGGCAAAAATGTCGCCCGCTTTTCCGCTTGCTACGGCGACGAGCATATCTCCGCGAACTCCGGCCTCCCGAAGAAAAAAGTCCAGTAGTTTTTGAAGCCCCGTTTTTGCCGTTTTTTCTCCGAACAGCAGGACCCTCGTTTGGGAATACATGGGAACCAGCCCTGTTTTTGCGCCGATCCCGCTCAGTGCCTCGCCGACGCTGACGCCCGATACGCGCAGCGTCCGGTGTTTCGTTTGATTGCCGTCGGGACCAGTCTCCCCAAGAGCCAAAGCCTGTATGGTAAGTTCCACAAGGCCGTTCTCCGCGTCAATGCCGATCGCTTCCATTATCAACCTGTCTCCGAGTTCAACGCCCGCGGTATTTCGGCATGCGGATATACAAAAAGGCAGTATAATGAGGATAAATATACAAATCTGTTTTCTTGTTCTCATTTGCTGTACCTGATTTTTTTTCGATGTTCCGAAAGCAACAAAACGGATGGGACCAAAATCAGAAAAACGATAAAACAAACATCCGAAATTCCGGATGAAGCCGTTTTCATCAGGCGCGTCTCGCTTTCGGAAAGCACAAGCGCCGTTCCGGCGACAGCGGCGCAGCAAAGAACGACGGTTTTCTTTTCGCTTTTTGCAAATGCGCGGCACAGTATACCGGAAGCGGTCTTTACAAAAAATGCCGATCGCAGAACCGCGCACAGGACCCATAAACCGCTCAAGACGTTATCCAGTCGCTCCAGAACACCGCTTTTCGCAAGGGTCGTCAGCGTATAGAGCGGCAGGATCTGCCCCTCTCCGTAAGCGCCGAGCACGCCGGAGATAAACAGAAACACAACCCCTGCGGTCACGCCGAAAAAAATAAGAAAAAAGGGAATACCCTTTCTGATGTTTCCGGATAAGGATTCGCCGAGCAAAAGAGGGACAAATAATTCCGGTGTGCGCGCCGCGGCATGAAAACCGTTGACGGCGAACATCCCCGGTCCGTCTTTCAGCGGGGCTTCCAGATTTGTGACGTCAAACCGGTTGGCTGTTGAGATCAAAACAAAGATGACCGTGGAGATCAGCAGTACCGCAATGACGCCGGAAGCGCGCCCGATCGCCTCCAACCCTTTCAAGGCGACGATTCCGGCCGTCAGAGTCAAAAGCATCACCGGCCATACGTTATTTACGCCGCGCAAAAGGACCGTCCCTGTCAAAAGCGTGAATCTCGCTTCGCCGAAGGCCGCGCTCCATAATAAATATCCGGAAAAAAGAACGCAGCATATCTTTGTAAACCTTTTTGAAAAACCGTCAGTCACATCCAAAAGAGATCGTGGACGGTCTTTGCGCAAATAAAACAAAGGGAGAGACGCAAGCATGCCGAAAAGGAAAAAGGAAAATGCCAAAAGAGGACGGTCTCCTTGACGCAGTCCGGTGTTTTCAGGCTGCAGAAAGGTAAACAGCGTCATGGCGCGGCACACGAACAGCACGGAAACAAGCCCGGTAACGCCGATGCGTCCTTTTTTCTTTGTCATCCGAAAAACATCTCTCCGATCTTTTGCCGCACGCGGCCGAGTTTTTTGGTATCCTGCCGAAACAGCGCGTCCCTCTGCGCGCCTTTGACGAAGGGCGAAAACGGCGCCGAAAAAGGAATTCCGAACGGGGAGGCGCTGCATACGTCCGCCAGCAGCAGACCGAGGCCCAGAAATACGCCGAAGCTGCCTGCGACCCCGCCGATCACAATCAGAATAAAGCGGATCGGCGCTGTGCTTTCGTGCAGTTTGGCGATCACGGCGGAGGAGACGGCGGTAAACGCGACGATCAGAAGCATCGGCGCCGCGACAAGGCCCGCTTCCACGGCGGCGTTCCCGACCGCAAGCGCGCCTACGATGCTGACGGCATGTCCGACGGCGCGGGGCATTCGCAGCCCGGCCTCCCGGACGATTTCGTAGACCAGATGGATCACAAGCGCCTCCGTCACCAAAGAAAACGGCGTCCGTGCTTCCGCCGCGGCAATATCCGCCATGATCCCGCGCGGCAGGACTTCCGGATGAAAATCACAGATGGCGACGAACAACCCGGGCAGCGCTGTGCTTACAAAAAAGCAGATCAGTCGAAGCGCCCGGATAAAAAAGGAATAAAAAACGCCGGACGAATAGTCGTCCTCCGCCTGAAAATGGTCTGTCA